>JAFZKM010000183.1 GCA_017553665.1 Lachnospiraceae bacterium | reverse complement strand
TAAGCCCGATAAGGACTGCAAATACGCGGGCAAGGACAAATCGATATCCACACTCACCTAAGTTTCTATAGGAATTCCAGCTGGCATTATCATGCTGTTCGGAGCAGTTCCTAAGCTGTTTGTGAACGGTGTCGCTGTTCTGATGGGAAACTTTAATACTGCTTCGTATGAGCATCACCAGCTCGAGGTTCTTAAAGGCCTTAAGCTGTTCTCGTGGGAGAATCTTAAAGGTTCGCTGATCTCGCTCGGACTCGGCACGGTATTCTTCATTCTGATCAGGCTTCTTCTGACGGAAGGAGATAAGCGTAAGTCGCCTGTATATCTTAACCGCTGGCCCGCGAAACTGGACCTCGAGGAGCTCGTTTACAGACCGCTGCTCACAGGCTTCTTCCCGTTCATTTTCAGGCATATCTGCGTGGATAAGATATTGAAGGGAATCTGGAAGTGCGTGATGACGGTCGGAGAGAAGCTGGGCATGATCCTCGGCAATACATTCGCCGGGATCGTTGAACTGATGAGGGTCCATGTATTCAGAGACCTCGAGAAAAAGCATCATCCGAAGCTTGAACGCATGAAGCGCGGTTATATAAAAACCGAGATTTATTACAAGATCGTTTCGGGAGCGCTGTCGTTCAGCCTGATGCTGATCTGCATCGGTCTGACGGGTACTCTGATCTATCTCCTTTATCTTATGTTCAGGTGATTTTCTTCTTGATATTGGAATGAAATTATGATAAACTACAAAATATAAAAATATCTTATAAAGTTTTTGATGTTCGTGAACATAACTTTATGTTTTAGGAGATAGTTATGGCAGATACTCTTGACATTAAGTACATAAATCCATTTCTTAAAGCTACGATCACCGTCTTTGAGATGCTCGGCATAGCGGGCGGTGTGGTTGGAAAGCCCAGCATTAAGGATCTCGATTTCCCGGCGAATACTTTCCTGATCCAGGTAGGTGTCACCGGCGCGATGAAAGGTCAGGTTTTCTTTGAGATAGAAGACCAGAAGGCCATGTCCATCGCGAGCACGATGATGATGGGCATGCCCGTTACCTCACTTGACCCGATGGCCTGCTCGGCCCTCCAGGAGCTCGGAAACATGATCCTCGGCAATACTTCGACGCTGTTTTCGACGATGGCCATCATCTTCGATATTACTCCGCCTCTGTCGATGCACGGAGATAAGCTGAAGATCCAGACCGAAACGCCCGCGATATCGATCCCCGTTCTGTTCAATAACGAGGAATTTATCAGACTTTATATCGCGGTGACGGAGAACAAAGATAATCAATAACGAGAAATATTACAGAATTGCGCCGCATATTGTGAAAATGCGGCGCTTTTGTATAATATTTAGGCTCTATCCCTTGAAATACACGTGTAAAAATTGTATAATAAATTGATATAGTTTAAATATTTTTTCAGAAAGAGATAAAGGGACAGGACCATGATTTTAGATGACAACCTGACAGAGGAGATCCTCGAGATCGCGAAAAACCTGACGCGGCCGCGCAGCTATCCCCGTCTGCTGGAAGAGATCATTAACGACGCGATGAATATCACGAATTCTGATGGCGGAACGCTCTACATTATGATCAATAACGCCCTTTATTTCATGATCATGATCACCCGCTCGAAGGAATTCAGAAGAGGCGGCGACGGAAAACCGGTCGATCTGCCTCCCGTTGAGCTTAATTCCACTTCCGTCTGCGCTTACGTGGCCAGGACGAAGACCACGAAGAACATCGCCGATGTATATAACGATAAAGAGTTCGACTGGGAAGGACCTAAAAAGTACGATAAGCTGAACGATTATCATACCTGCTCCGAACTGGTCGTTCCGCTGATAAATCACGAACAGAAGGTTATCGGAGTTCTCCAGCTGATAAACGCGCTCGACGCGGACGGGAACATAGTTGCCTACACCGAGCAGGAGGAAGCGATATGCGAAGCGATCGGTTCGCTCGCGGCTGTCAGCCTCTCGAACAGGAACATGATCAATCAGCTGCAGGAACTGCTGGATTCGATCGCTCTTTCGTTTACCGACGCGATAGAGACGCGAACTCCCTTCAACGCGAATCACACACGCCATGTGGCGCAGTACTGCTGGGATTTCGCGGAGTTCCTGAATAAGAGGGCAAAAGAGGGCGGAGATAATCCCACACTTGACGAGAACAGCTGCGACCAGCTCTACATGGCAGCCTCGCTGCACGATATCGGCAAGATGTCCGTTTCCAGAAGCATCCTGAATAAGGCTGACAGGCTCGGACCGTTCATTGACCGGATGAAGGAGAGATGGCGCTTTATCCTGACCGACCTGCGGGTTAAGAAATACGCAGGTACGATCACCGATGACGAGTACGTGAGGACCGCGAAGCGATACAACGATTACATAGATTTCATCATGAAGGTGAACACCGCGGGATTCCTTGATTCCGAGACATTGGAGAAGGTGGAGGAGATAGCGTCCGAAAGGTATGTGACTTTTGACGGCGAGGAGATACAGTTCGTATCAGATCTCGAGGCCGATGACCTGAGAGTCCGCAAGGGTACGCTCACCACGGCGGAGCGCAAGGAGATCGAGATGCACGCCGTTTATACGACGAAGATCCTCGAGAAGATCACTTTCGGTGACAAATATGACCGCGTTCGCTTCATCGCCGGCGCTCACCACGAGTATCTGGACGGCTCGGGATATCCGAACAAGCTGACGGCATACGACCTTCCCATCGAGGTCAGGATCCTTACGATCATGGATATCTTTGATTCCCTCACCGCCGACGACAGGCCGTACAAAAAGGCCTATGATAAGCCCGGCGCGCTGAAGATCTTACAGGCCATGGTCGACGAAGGGAAGCTCGACGGTACGCTCGTGACTCTGGCAAAAGAGTTTTTTGAGAAAGAACCTATACTTGATCATTAACAGGGGTGGACAGTGAAAAATAAAAAGAAAATAGATTATAGAGTGATCATTGCGGCGCTGGTGACGGGAGTGCTGGTATTTATACTGGCGTTCGCTGATCCGAGTAAGGGAGCTGCGGATACGGAGGAATTCGGTCCGAGATTCCATCATGCCGTTTCAAATCTGTTTTTATACAGCGGACTGCGAAGGCTTGATTTCAAACTGACAGACTGGATTTATCAGCCGGATGACAATGCTGTACTTGATATCGTTGTGATCGGTATTGACAGCGAATCACAGGATGAGTTGG
>JAFZKM010000182.1 GCA_017553665.1 Lachnospiraceae bacterium | reverse complement strand
TTTTGTCCCTTTCGAAGCCCTCGGTTTCATGCGGAGCTTCTTCACGGGAAGTGTCTTATTGTTCGGCAGAACGAGATCGGGATCGTTCGATGCCGCGGCCGCAGCGAATACCACATGGTCGGTCTTGTCCATGGAGATACCCTTTACGCCCCTGCCGGTCTTCTTAAGCTCGGGCACTTCCGAAAGCGGGAACGCGAGTCCGTAGCCGTTCCTGGTCACGATGATCACGCGGCGGTCGCCCGAAAGCACATCCGCTGCCGAAAGCATATTGATCGCAACGACTTCATCCTTCGGCTCGAGCTTCGTAGCCGCCATCATAAGCCTTACGGTATCAAATTCGATTCCCGAAGTGAGCTTGATATAGCCTGCCTTGGTCACGAACATCAGCATCGAGTCAAACATGCTCTCGAACGAGCAGTAGAAAATTGCCTCCTGCTGGTCGATCTTGCAGAGGTTATGGATGAGCACGCCCTTTTCCTTCACTCTGCAGCGCGGCAGTTTCTCCGCCTTTACGCGCAGCATATTGCCCTCGGCGGTGAAGACGCAGAGCACGTCATTGTTCTTCATCCTTACTATATGAGGGAATTCCGCGAGCGTCTCCGCCTGAGTCTTCGAATATGTGGCCTCGTCGATGGTCTTCGTGTATCCGAACTTATCTATAAGAACATAAATGTCTTCGATCTTTACTTCTTCGACATAGCTCCTGGTCTCGAGCTCGGCGATCTCGGTGCGGCGCGGACGGGCAAACTTCTCCGCGTATTCCTTAAGCCTTCCTTTTATTACGGCGTGAAGGGCCGACTTCTTCGCGAGGATGTTCTCATATTTCGCGATATTCGCGAGCAGTGTCTTCTTCTCGTCCTGGAGCTTTAATATCTCGAGGCCGATCAGTCTGTACAGAGGCATCGAAAGGATCGCGTCCGCCTGAGCCTCGGTGAAGTTGAGCATCATGGCCTGGATGCGTGAAGATTCCGATTTAAACTTTATATCGGTCACATCGCCGTGGAGCAGACACTCCTTTGCCTGCTTTACCGATGTGGAACCGCGAAGTACTTCTATGATAAGGTCGATAACGTCGGTCGCGCGCAGCAGGCCCTCGACGATCTCAAGTCTCGCCTTCGCCTTTTCCAGTAAATGTTTGTGCTCGCGCGTATAGAGCTGCTCCTGGAATTCGATGAACTCGCGCAGCATGGACTTTAAGCCGAATACGATGGGCTGCTTTTCCTTAACTGCCAGCAGATTGACCGTATAGGTGTCCTCAAGTCCCGACTTCTTAAAGAGTCCGTTCAAAAGGTTCGCGGCGTCGCGGTCCTTCTTGACCTCGACCACGATCCTGATGCCTTCTTTTGAGGACTCGTCCCTTACATCGTATATCTCCTCAAAAACCTTGTCCCTCATGAGGCCCACAAGGCCCTCGACAAGCTTTGTCTTCGTGCCCGAAGCGGTGAAGGGTATCTCTGTGATGACAATATTCGTGCGTCCGTATTCGCCTTTTTCAATGACGGTCTTCGCCCTGACTCTGATCCTGCCCTCGCCGGTCTCGTAAATGTCCTTCAGCGCGGCACCGTTTACGATCACGCCGCCGGTCGGGAAATCGGGACCGGGCATGATCTGCATCAGATCGTCGACGGAAATGGCGGGATCGTCCAGATACGCGATGCAGGCGTTAATGACCTCTCCCGCGTTATGCGGAGGGATGTTTGTCGCCATGCCGACCGCGATACCGGTCGTGCCGTTGATCAGAAGGTTCGGGATCATGGCGGGGAGCACAGTGGGCTCCTTCTCGCTCTCGTCGAAATTGGGAATAAAATCAACAAGGTCCTTGTCAAGGTTCTCGAGCAGCGTCATGCCGCCTTCGGAGAGCCTGGCCTCGGTATAACGCATGGCAGCCGAAGGATCGCCGTCGATCGAACCGAAATTGCCGTGTCCGTCCACGAGCGGTATCGAGAGGGTATAGTCCTCCGACATGTGTACGAGCGCGTCGTAGATCGAGCTGTCGCCGTGAGGATGGTACTTACCCATCGTATCGCCGACGATACGCGCCGACTTACGGTGAGGCTTCTTCGGGTCAAGGCCGAGCTCGTTCATCGCGTAGAGAATGCGCCTCTGGACGGGCTTTAAACCGTCGCGTACGTCGGGCAGGGCTCGCGCGATGATAACGCTGATCGCGTAGTCGCGGTAGGAGTTCTTCATCTCCTCCGAAAAATCCAGCTGCTGTAACTGTTCCATGTTTCTTTGATTCCTTTATTCCTATTACTGTTAATTGATATCTATCTTTGCGTTCTGCGCTTCCGCCATGATGAACTCGCGGCGGGGCGGTACATTCGCGCCCATGAGCAGCGAAGTAACCTCATCGGCCTCGACCGCGTCGCTGATGCTTACCTGCGCGAGCACACGCTGGTCGGGATCTAGCGTCGTCTCCCAGAGCTGTGTCGCGTCCATCTCGCCGAGTCCCTTGTAGCGCTGCAGCGAAAGGATCTTGCGTCCGGTCTTGCGGAATTCCTCAAGCGCCGCGTCATTAAAGAGGTACTCGCTCACCTTTGACTTCTTTCCGCGCGCTGTGCCGGTCTCATACTCGACCCTGTAAAGCGGCGGAAGTCCGCGGTAAACCTTGCCCTCGTAGATCAGCTCGGGCATGTATCTGTAGAAGAATGTGAGGAGCAGCGTGCTGATATGCGCGCCGTCCACATCGGCATCGGTCAGGATGATGATCTTGTCGTAGCGGAGCTTCGAAAGATCGAATTCCTCGGCTATTCCGCAACCGAATGCCTGTATCATCGAACGGATCTCATTGTTCTGAAGGATCTTGTCGAGAGGCGTCTTTTCAACGTTAAGGATCTTTCCTCTGAGCGGAAGGACCGCCTGCGTCCTGCGGTTGCGCGCGGTCTTTACGGTGCCGCCCGCGGAATCACCCTCGACGATATATACCTCGCACTCCTCGGGATGCTTTGAGGAGCATGCCGCGAGCTTTGATTTGGTCTCGTAGGTGTCACTGAGTGATTTTAGTACCGCGTTCCTCGCCTTGTCGCCTGCCTTGCGGGCGTTGTATGACTTCATGGAATTGTCAAGGATCGCCTTGAGAATCTCGACATTCTTATCGAACCAGCGCGTAACCTCGCTCGTGAACACGTCTTCAACGGCGATCTTCGCGTCATTGTTTCCGAGCTTGGTCTTTGTCTGGCCCTCGAACTGCGGGTCGGGATGCTTTATCGAAACGATCGCGATGATGCCGCTTCGGATATCCTTTCCGTCAAGGTTCTCGTCCTTTTCCTTGAGGACTCCGAGCTCTCTCGCGTACTGGTTTATCACGCGCGTAAGTCCGGATTTGAAGCCCGTAACGAGCGTTCCGCCGTCCACAACGTTAATGCAGTTGCAGTAGGAATTGATCTGCTCGGCAAAGCTGTCATTGTACTGGAAAGCGACCTCTACCTCGATATCGCCGCTCCTGCCCTCTACATAAATGGGCTCGGGATGCAGAGTCCTCATCTCGCGCGAAAGATACGAAACAAAACTCTTGATTCCCTCATTCTCACAGAAGGTCTGCTTAAAGCCCGTGTTCTGGTCGGTGAAGGTCAGAGTGAGACCCTTGTTCAGATACGCGGTCTCCTTGAGCTTCTTGATGATGATCTCGGCCTTGAACTCGGTCGTGTCAAATATGGTCGCGTCGGGATAGAACGTAACGGTGGTACCGGTATCGCTCTTCGTGGTCTTGCCGGTCACGGGGATCATGCCGTCCACAAGATCGACAACGGGACTTCCGCCGTTCCGGTATTCGTCGCGGTAGATCTTGCCGTCGCGGCGCACCTCAACGATGAAACGCGAAGAAAGCGCGTTTACTACCGACGCGCCGACGCCGTGCAGACCGCCAGATACCTTATAAACCGAATTACCGAACTTACCGCCCGCGTGGAGTATCGTGTATACGACACGCACCGTGGGGATATGTTCGGTCGGATGGATGTCTGTCGGGACGCCGCGTCCATGGTCCGTGATTCGGACTCCGCCGTCCTTTAAGAGCGTTATTTCGATGTGGTCGCAGTGTCCGGCGAGATGCTCGTCGATTCCGTTATCGAGGATCTCCCAGATGAGATGGTGAAGGCCCCTGCTGCCCGTCGATCCGATGTACATACCCGGACGCTTGCGGACTGCCTCGAGTCCCTTTAAGACCATTATGTCACTGCCGTCATAGTGTGCTGCCATTACTGTTCCTCTCGTACCTTTTGCTGCTTTATCGCCCTTCCGGGCAATGCGGGCTTATTTGTTGTAGCCCGCGTTCTTCATAACGTCGCAGAAATCGAACGTCGCGAAGTAATCCTTAGGAGTCTCCGCGCGTCGGATCAGCTGAACCGTCCCGTCTGCCCTGAGCAGAAGCTCCGACGAACGGAGCATTCCGTTATAGTTGTATCCCATCGCGAAGCCGTGCGCGCCCGTGTCGTGGATGCAGAGATAATCTCCCATGTCGATCCTCGGAAGGTCGCGGTCGATCGCGAATTTGTCGTTGTTCTCGCAGAGATTGCCGACCACATCGTATTTATGGTCGGGCTCGGCATTCTCTTTGCCGAGAACCGTGATATGATGATAGGCGCCGTACATCGCGGGACGCATGAGGTTCGCCGCGCAGGCATTGACGCCGATGTACTCCTTGTAAATGTGCTTCTCATGGATCGCCTTTACGATCAGATGACCGAAAGGCGCAAGCATGAAGCGGCCGAGCTCTGTGAAAATGGCTACATCCATGCCCGCGGGAGTTATGACCTCCTCGTAAGCCGCGCGAACGCCCTCTCCGATCTTCATGATGTCGCAGGCCTTAACGCCGGGACGGTAAGGAACTCCGACACCGCCGGAAAGATTGATATAGCAGATGTCGACATCGGTCTCTTCCTTCAGCTCAACCGCGAGCTGGAAAAGATCCTTCGCGAGCATCGGGTAATAATCGTTTGTCACCGCGCCGCTGCACAGGAACGCGTGGATACCGAACTTCTTGACACCGAGGCCCTTGAGCCTGCGGAAAGCGTCCGCGATCTGATGACGCGTCATTCCGTACTTCGAATCGCCGGGGTTATCCATGATGCCGTTCGAAACATTGTAGAATCCGCCGGGGTTGAAGCGGCAGAAAACGGTCTCGGGAATGCCGCATTCCTTGTCCAGGAAGTCGATCATTGTGATATCGTCGAGATTGATATAAGCGCCGAGCTCTCTGGCCTTCGTGAATTCGCCCGCGGGAGTCTCGTTCGAGGAGAACATGATGTCGCCCTCTCTCATGCCCACGGCCTCAGCCAGATACAGCTCCTGGATGGACGCGCAGTCCACGCCGCAGCCCTCTTCCTTAAGGATCTGAATGATGAAGGGATTCGGAGTCGCCTTAACCGCGAAGAACTCCTTGAAGCCCTTATTCCACGCGAACGCTTCTTTAAGTTTGCGCGCGTTCTCCCTGATGCCTTTTTCGTCGTAGATATGGAAAGGCGTAGGGTACTTTTTCTCGATCTCTTCGACCATCTCTTTGGTCACAAACGGAATCTTTTCTCTTGTGATGTCCTGCATAATCTCTTTCCCCTTTTCGTTTTTTCCCTGTCCCTATCTGCGCATAATTCTCAGTCTTCTTTTGACCCGGTCAGACCAAGGTCTTCTTTTATCTTGCTCGTGGAAATGCCTTCGGTGCGGGGCAGATAAACAACCTCACAATAATCTTTCAGGAAATCAAACTTACCCTTCCAGTCATCGCCCATAACAAAAACATCGACATTGTTGTTCACAACGTCGTCGATCTTCTGCTCCCAGGTGTACTCGGGCAGCACCTCGTCCACATATTTAACAGCCTCAAGGATCTTCTTGCGGTCCTCGAAGCTGTAATAAGCTTTCTTGCCCTTGATCGCGTTAAATTCATCGGATGAGACCACCACGATGAGATAATCTCCGAGCTCCTTCGCGCGGCGCAGCAGATTGATGTGGCCCACGTGGAGCAGATCGTAAGTTCCGTAAGTAATAACCTTTTTCATGTCCTGTTAACCTCTTGCCTGTCTTTCAAAATGTATGTTTTTGCCGGCCACGACCGAAATGCAGTAATCACCGATCGGGCTCAGCTCTCTGGTACCGAAATCACCGTCGCAGACTTTCTGACTGATCGCGAGCCTGCCCTCCTTCATGACCGTGCTGTAAGCGTCACGGGGCGTCGCCAGTCCGAGTCCCGTAGCCTTTACGAATGCCTCGCGCACCGTCCAGATGCGTCCGAACATGCGCATCCTCGTCTCCTCATCGGGAGCCTCCATGATGAGCCTGCGCTCCTCCTCGCCGAAAATGCTGAAGATTATGCGGTTGCTGATCCTTCTGCAGTCCTCTATATCGATGCCCGGCTCATATTCGTCCGAAAAAGCCGCCACAGCGTAATGTCCCGCATGGGAAATATTGAATCTAATCTCGGGATGATTCAGGAATATCGGTTTTCCGCCCGATGCCGTTCCGTACTTCATATCTTTCTCGCGAAGTCCGTAGTCTTTAAGGCCGATATCGGTCACAAGACCTGCCGCAAGGCAAAGGTCGTAATTGTTCGATCTGCGCGCCGCGGCCGCCTCTGTCCCGCCCGACGCGAAGCGCTCAAGCTTCGCCCTGCGGTAAGGAGAGAGCATACGGGAGAGAGCCTCGCGGTTTTCCACGAAGCTTTCGTCGTGCGTATCCACAATATAGACCTTCAGTGCATCCATTATCTTCCGCCTTCGATCTTTAAAATCCCGTCATAATATGTCAGATCGCAGAACCCGCCGTCGGCGTTCTCCGCTGAATACCAGATAAATCCGTCCGAGTCGCCCTCGTCGGGGTCAACCGTGTAGCCTGCCTGCGCGAGCAGCAGCGTATAAGCCCTCACATCGTCCTCCGTTACATCCTCGAATATCGCGTGATGCGCGCTGCCGTCCGAGCTTTCCGCATCCGACGCAAAGTTCCCGGCCTCAAATCTCGGAAGCTCCGAGAGCGCGGTCACTGTCCAGATATGCTCGAGCCGTTCAGCAGTTCCCGCGTCATCGGGATAATATCCCGAACCGATCTTCAGGAAGCCTTCGCCGTATTCAACCTCCACGGCCCAATTGTCAGCGTTCATCGCCGAATAAGCGATGCGCGACGCGTGTGAGTCGCTCTTCGCGGCCACCGTAAAGCCTGCCGCTTCAAGCTCAGCTATATATTCAAGCACCTCACCGGTATCAACTCCGGCAAAGCTCGCTCTGTCAAAGGTTTCTTCGGCTTCATAGCCGTGATATATACCGCCCGTAAATTCGGGTATCCATACCAGAAATGTATCCTGCCAGTCATCCGAACGCTGCGCATCGGATTCGGCATCCCCCGCAGGTGCCTTTGTCGGCGTCGGTGCCGCAGGCTGATCGTCCGGCCCTGAAGTGGGCTTCAGATCGCTTCCCGCGACCGAAGATGAGTCATCGTCATCGTCGGGATCCGTATCCATCAGCGTAGGCAGCGGCTCCTCCGTAGGTGCCGGCGTCTCAATGGCTGTCGGAGCGGGCGTATCTGCCCCGGGTGTCGGAGTACCTGTCTTCGCGGCATCCTGTGTGGGCGTCGCGGGTACGCCGGAAGTCTGCTGCGTCGGCGTCGCCGTCGTATCGCCGGCGGGGTCTTTTGTCTTATGCGTGCATGCCGAAAACGCGGTCATGACAACTACCGCCGCAATGCACAGACATACCCGTTTAAGGTCAGGTTTTTTCAACATAAATCCCCCTGCAATCAATTTTAATAAAACGAAAAACCAAAAGCAAGCACAAATCACGCCTTTGCCGCAGGGCTTTTCCCAAGATTCGCGTCCTCGATCTCCCCCGCCGCCTTCAGGGCAAGCTTCGTGATCACGGGACCGGTCAGTTCGTAGATAACGGTGCCGCACAGAATGATAGTCTTAATGCGCGGTCCGTAGTCGGGCACCACCTTGAGCGCGGTGGTCGCAAGACCGATCGCTACTCCTGCCTGGGGAACAAGAGTAAGGCCGAGGTACTTCTGTATCTTCGCGGGCGCGTGGCAGAGCTTTCCGCCGAGAGCGGCTCCGCCTACCTTGCCTGCCACTCTGAACAGTACATAGAGAATTCCGATCACGCCTACCTGAGGGATCAGCGTAATATCAAGTCCCGCTCCCGAGAGGAAGAAGAACATCATGAACAGAGGCGGCGTCATACGGTCGGTCTGCTCGAATATCTTGTCGCTGACATTCGAAGTGTTCACGAGCACGGCTCCGAGGATCATGCAGGCGAGCAGCGACGAAAGGCCGAGCAGCTCCGATATACCGAGGCACGCGAATACCATGGCGTAAGTAACCGAAAGACGATTTCCGCGTCCGGTGAACCACTTAACAAGAAAACGGAAAAGTACGCCGAATACCGCTCCGAGCAAAAGCGAGCCTAATATCTCGCCTATAGGCTTTAGGATGGTAATGAGTATCGAGCCCGCGCCTCCGTTTTCAATGCTCTGCGCGATCGCTACGGATATTCCGAAGAACATCAGCGCCGTGGCGTCATCTATCGCGACTACCGCCATCAGCGTCTCGGTCACTTCGCCCTTTGCCTTGTACTGGCGCACTACCATCAGCGTAGCCGCGGGTGCGGTGGCCGCCGCGATGGCTCCGAGGCAGAGCGAGAACGGAACGTTATTGCCCGTGACGATCAGCGCGAGATCCACCACAAGGACCGCGCCGAGAGACTCGCAGATCGCGATGACGACAGGCGTCTTTCCGACTTTTTTAAGATAGCTCAGCTTGAATTCCGCGCCGATCGAGAACGCGATGAATCCCAGCGCCACGGTCGGAATGAAGCTAAGTCTGTCAACTGCGTCCGCAGGGATCAGATTGAGGCAGAACGGCCCCAGGATCAGTCCGATGATCAGATAGCCCGTGACATTCGGAAGCTTTACAAGCTTCATGACCTTGCTCGAGAGCAGCGCGAATACCATCGCTATCGCGAGAAAGGTCAGTATATTAAGATTAAGATCTGGCAGCATTTCCATACACCTCTTTTAGTCTGCTTCGCTGAGACCCGATACGTAAGTTATAGGTATCTCAAACATGATGCCGGAATTGGGTTCCTTCAGGTTGATCAGTTTCTTTATCGTGGTACGCGCATGAACGATCTGCTCGTCCTTAAGCACGAACAGCACAACCTTACAGTTGGGCGTCTCCTCGTCTTTCAGCAGATGGCGCAGCATACCGAACATCGGGATATCTTCCATGTTAGCGAGCTGCTCTCCCATTCCGCGTCCCTCAAGGATCGTTCCGCCGCGCACGCCCTCATTCGCGAGATTCTTCAGGATCTCGTCGAGCTTTGTATCATTTTTCAATATTAAGGTAAGTAACTGCATATATCGGGCCTCCTTATAAACTGCGAGTGATTATATATCTTATTATAATTATATTCAAGGGAAAAAACAGGGAAATGTTTCCGTTTCCGATCAACCAAGCCCTTTCAGATAGTTTTCAACATTCAGGTATTCCATATCCCCGTCTTTTCGGTCTTTGCCGCGGTAGATTACGGCCTTTCGGGTAATCGTGCCATATCTGAACTCTGTCTTTTCACACTTATCACTGTCCGCCAGGTTCTTATACTGCTCGGGAACTGCCTCTGCGCTGTGTTTGATCTCATATATCTCACATGTCGCGTTTTCAGGGTCAGCGATCACCATATCGAATTCCCCGACAGCGAACTGCAGTCTGAACACCTCTTTTTTCGGGTTCGCCATCATCGTCTCAAGGAGGATTATATCTTCCATCATGCGTCCCCTGATCTCATCCAAAATACGTTCGGTAATAGCGTTCCTGTCTACTCTGGAAATGTTCTGGAACTCTTTATCCAAAAGCAGCTGGCGGATCAATGCGTCGGCCTGGGCATAGCGCATGCCCGGCTGGGCTATTGCTGTTCTGAATGATTTCTCATTTCTCACCGGAATATACTCCGTCGGTATATCAACCGTCAGATCAAGCAGATCCAGGTATTCTTTAATCTCGACACGATGTGTGTCTGTGATCAGAACACTCTGCTCATCTTTGTTCAGGATTTCCAAGGCCTTTTTCAACCCTTCCGTAAAAGAAACCGTGTCGATCCGATCAAGGATATCCGTGGGATGGGTCCTATCTTTTCTTAAGTTCCGCTTCGATATGCCAAGGTCATGAGAAATAAAATCCCCGGTAAGCACTTCTAAGGTAAATCTGTGATTAATATCTTCAACCACGCGGTTGATAGCACTTGTAAGCTCGTTCTTATCGTATAATTCAGCGAGATGCCTGAAATGCCCGCCATCCTGATAAAAACGCAGTGAGTGTTGGATATTTCTCGCAATGGCGCTGTCAATATACTCATCCGCGCTGGCTTTTGTCTTAAAGGTTACGGCTTCATTGTAATGTTCTCCGCCAAGACTCATGGTACCACCGTACTGGATATACTCATCTATTCCCTTAAGTCCAAGAACATGTTCAAACTCGCGGTACGGAATAAACGTAGTATGGAGCATGATGCAGCGGTCGTACAGCTCCTCGCTCTCGGAAAAAATAAACCCAAGAGAATCCGTGCCCGAAAGGATCACCTTCATCCCCGAAGCAGCATAAATATCCGAAAGCAATGCCGCGCCTTCTATGAAGTCCTCGGCAAAGGTTACTTCATCAATAAACACGTATTTGTATCCGCTTCCCAACAGCTTTTTCAAGTCATTATTTACCGCCCCAAGAGTATCTCCCTGCTGCACTTGGATAAACGCTGCTTTCGTGAATTCTTTCTCTGTCAGCGACAATATCGCCTGCTTTATGAGAGTGGTTTTACCGGTCCTGCGAAGTCCATACAAAATAAAAACCTTTCCGGTATAATCCCTTTTAAGGTATTCTTCCATCCGGCTAAAGCAAGCCCTGCGCTTGAATTCTATTGCCTGCTCCGCAAACATTTCTAGAGTTTTTCCGAAAAGGACATGAGTCTTAAATAAGTGCTCTTCGGGAGTTTTTTTCTTTACTGCAACCGGAAGCGCTTTCTTCAGTTCTCTCAATTCCTCCTGTAACTGTCTGCGTTTTACTATTCCAGTCTCCATACCTGCAGCAGTCTCATCGTCAACATACTTACTCTTCTTCTTTCCGTTTTCTGTCCACTGGTAATACTTTTTGATGCTGCCGTTTATGTTTTTCTTAGAGATATAGCCTGCCGGAAGCAAAGCGATCTCTTTTTCAAGTTCATTGATCCTGTCGGTTTGGTTTTCACTCTTCATACCAGTACCTCCTGCTGAAAAAAGTATAACCCCTTGACGTTTTTCAGTCAAGGGGTTATGAGGGGTTATGCTTCTGGTATAAATTAGAATGCTTGTTCCATAAATTCCTCATATGATTCCTGTGGAACAAACACGCAGACTCTGGCCTGACAAGGACCTTTGCTAACGCAAGAAAGAAGAAATGCACCCTACGATACCGCCTGAGGTATCATAGGGTGCGTTACAGCACTATTCAGTCTTTGTTTGTCACGATCTCAAACTCGTTGTTCACGCCTTCGCCGCATCCGCAAAGCTGCGCGACAGCTTTCTCCGCGTCACGCCTGCTCTTGAAGTTCTCGCTTTCCGCTTTGTCATAGGTGTTGACGAAATGGTCGGGCTTGATCTCTCTGACATATCCCTGCTCGCCGCTGAATCTGTTTGTCCACTTGATCTTCATAAAA
Source organism: Lachnospiraceae bacterium (assembly GCA_017553665.1). The sequence goes on along the minus strand of JAFZKM010000182.1, from coordinate 3,753 downwards.
CACTACTCTCCTTTTGTCCTTTTTAACCCCTGATCACCTCAGAACAAAAGAATACCTTCTCAAACCTTAGGTAAGATGATAACACTCTGTGATATTTAATGCAAGACCCTTAAGTTTCAGACTGATATTCCCGATAAATATATCCGATAAATATATTGATATGCTTTGCCCATTTTCTGTTATAATGGGTTTACAGGGTAGGATCACGGATCGATCATATGCAAAGGAGGAATGCCGCATGCCCGGTAAAAAGAAGATCACGGAAGAAGCAAAACAGCAGCTTGACGCGCTGTTTGAGGCGCTTTCCGTAGTAGCGGAGGATACTTATGTTTTTCTCTGCGATATGAGATATGACTATTCGCGGTGGTCGAAGGAACTGGTTGACGCTTTCAATCTTCCGTCTGAATATATGTATGACGCCGGACTGATCTGGGAGGAATATGTCCATCCCGATGACAGGGCCGCGTACCACAGGGGACTCGAAGGCATTTTTTCCGGGAATCAGGTGGACCACGATATGCTGTATCGCGCGAAGCGTCCCAACGGAGAATATGATATCTGCACATGCCGCGGTCTGGTACTTCCGGATTTTTCAGGCAATCCCACATATTTCGGCGGAGCGATCCGCAATCACAGCCAGCGCAGCCATATCGATCCGCTTACCGGTCTGCGCAGCCAGTACGGTTTCTTTGACGATCTTCAGCGCCATATACGCAATAAGACTCCCATCCGTATAGGTCTTGCGGGAGTCAGCAAACTCGCCGAGATCAACGAAGTATACGGCTATCAGGTCGGCAACAAGATCCTTCAGGCATTCGGACGCTATCTCATGGAGAATGTTACGAACCGCGGCGGCACATACCGTCTGGACGGTTCGCGTTTTGCCATCATTTCGACGATACAGAGTGAGCGTGAACTTCAGGATTCCTATGAGGATGTACGCGCGTATTTCCGTAAGGGCGTTAAGGTCGACGGTTTTGATATCATCGTTGAGCTGAACGCGGGCATGCTCTCACTGAATGATTTTAATGTTGATTATCAGACCGTTTATTCCTGCCTGAACTTCGCGTATGAGGAGTCCAAGATCAATAAACACGGCGATCTCGTCACTTTCCGCAGCGAGCTGACCGAGGCCAATAAAAAGAGGCTCGCGAAGCTGCACGCGATCCGCGAGTCGATCGCGAAGGACTACCACGGCTTCTATCTTGTTTACCAGCCCGTGGTGGACGCGGGAACCGAGAGACTGATCGGCGTCGAGGCCCTGCTCCGCTGGAAGGATGACGAATACGGCAATGTACCTCCGGATATGTTCATTCCCTTCCTCGAGAAAGATCCTCTTTTCCCCGCGTTGGGCGAGTGGATCCTTGAGACGGCCATGCAGGACGCGCGAAAGCTCATGGCATACGAGCCCAAACTGATGATGAACATCAACCTTTCATATGCCCAGCTGGAAAAGTCCGATTTCGCGAATACGGTCCGTGACATAATCATCAGGACCGGCTTCCCTCCCAAGCAGCTCTGCCTGGAGATCACGGAGCGCTGCCGCCTCCTCGACCTGGACCTTTTAAGGAACGTCATCGTTTCCCTCCGTGCAGGCGGCGTGCACATCGCGCTGGATGATTTCGGCACCGGTTATTCATCGGTCGGACTTATCAAAAATCTTCCTTTTGACACGATCAAGATCGACAGGAGCTTTGTCCAGAACATTGAAGATGATGAGCGGGAAAGACGCCTGCTGAACGGCTTCACGGATCTGGCGCGCACATTCGGCGCCGGCGTATGCGTGGAAGGCATCGAGACCTATGGCATGAGGAACATCATCCGCAGCTACGGAGTCAACAGTTTCCAGGGTTACTATTATTCCAGACCCCTTCCGATGGATGAACTCCTTGAAAAGGCAAAGAACGGCACGATCGTACACAAACCCAAGAAATAATATGTGCTACAGATATTATATAGGCAGCAAGGATCCCGCCCTCGAGGCGATCCTTCAGAAAACGCTCGCTTCGTCCCTGCGTGAGAAGTTTGAAAAAGAACTGGGCCGCCCCGTCATTACTGAGGGAGAAGTGCGCCCTACAGACATTGTCCCGGTCATCGCTTCGAACAGAAGCGGTGACCGTTCCGCATTTCCGATGAAATGGGGCTTTTCGCTGCCGAACAGCAAGAATGCCGTGGTAAACGCGAGAGTCGAAACGGCCGTGACAAAGCCGATGTTCCGCGAGGCCTGGCAGCGCAGACGCTGCATTGTCCCTGCCTCATGGTATTTCGAATGGGAGCATATACCCACGGGCGATGGCAAGACAAAAACCGGCGACAAATTCAGGATCCGTCCCGCCGGCAGCGAGAATACCTGGCTTTGCGGACTGTACACCTTTGAGCGCGATCTTCCCGTATTCGCGGTGATCACACGCGAGCCCGGCGATGCTGTCGCGCGCATTCATGACCGCATGCCGCTGATACTTCCCGGGGACAGGATCGACGAATGGATCCGTCCCGATATCGCGCCCGAAACACTGCTGCCCTACGCTCTTACGGATATGGAGCTTACAAAAGCCTCCGGCAGTTAAGATCAATAAAAACGGCCTCCGGTCATCAGATCATGTCTGACGGCCGGGGGCCTTCTTTTACTTATTATGCTGTTTTCGGGTTCTGTCCCGTATTATTTCTCCACACGGACAATTTTCACGGTTCCCGCGAACTTCGCTGCTTTCAGCTCAGCCTTTGCCTGCTTTAAGACAGCCTTTCTCTCTTTCTTGCTCATATCTGAAGGTACTTCGATATAGAGCTTGCAGTTCTTGGTATCCACGCCGCTGAAGGCCTTCTTCGCGAACATGCCTTCTTCGTAGGATTCAACCGTAACCTTCTTAAGCTTTGTGATTCCCTTGAACGCGCCGGCTTTAACAGCGGTAACATTCTCGCCGATCGTGATCTGGGTTACTTCGCTCTCGCCCTTGAATGCGCCCTTCGCGATGGTCGTTACTGCGTATTCTGTGCCGTCTACCGTGATCGTGTCAGGGATAACGAGCTTCTTGCCCGAAGCCTCGATCTTCTTGATCACAGCGGTCTCGTCGCTCAGGCACTTAACCGTAGCGGACTCAATGCTCTTGCCGCCTTCGATCTCGGTCAGCTTCTCGGTCTTGATAACCTTGGGAGCTTCGGTCTTCTCTTCAGCAGGAGTACCTTCGGGTGTTTCTGTCTTCTCAACGTCAACCGTCTCAGCGGGAGCGCCCTCGGGTGTCTTGGTCTGCTCAACATCTACTGTCTCATCGCTTTCCTTCTCATCCGCAGGTGCCGCTGTGGGTGCGGGATCCGATGCAGGCACGGGATCCGACGAAGGAGCGGGTGCCGGATTCGGATTGATCACCGCAGGACCGGGGTTGGGAGTGTATGATCCGCTGCCGCTTCCCTGCGAAGGAGCAGGAGCTGCTGTAGGCGCGGGCGTTGCAGTAGGTGCCTCGGTGGGTGCAGGTGTTACTGTAGGTGCCTGAGTGGGTGTTGCCGTGGGCTCCTCGGTAGGTGTTGCCGTGGGCTCCTCGGTAGGTGTTGCCGTAGGCTCCTCGGTAGGAGTTGCTGTAGGTGCCTCGGTAGGTGTTGCTGTAAGCTCCTCGGTGGGTGTTGCCGTGGGCTCCTCAGTAGGGGTTGCCGTGGGCTCCTCGGTAGGAGTTGCTGTAGGTGCCTCAGTAGGTGTTACTGTGGGTTCCTCAGTAGGTGTTGCTGTAGGCTCCTCAGTGGGTGTTGCTGTAGGCTCCTCGG
>JAFZKM010000181.1 GCA_017553665.1 Lachnospiraceae bacterium | reverse complement strand
TGTGCCTCTGAACCGATCTTTTCAAGCGCTTCATTCATGCTCATCGAGGCTTCTACCTCAAAGCCCTCCTGAGTCAGCGCGATCTTCAGACCTTCTATGATTATCGGATCATCCTCAACCAGAAATACTCTCATCTCTGATCCTTTCCATCAGGCTCGTTCTGTCTCTTCCGTAGCATACCATCGTCATTACCGTAAGCAGTACGACCTCAAGTACACATACACCTAATATTATTACATAAGGGAAGCTGAATGTCATCCTTCCGATCATATTTTCAGCCATTCTGTGCAGGAAGTATACAAACACCGCGCTGATGAGCGCCGACCAGCCGATCGAACGCAGGAAGAGCTTAGCGTTTTCCAGATGAAGCATTTTGTTCATCTGCGGATCGGTCATTCCGACAGACTTAAGGACTGCCATCTCGCCGCGTCTTTCGATGCTTCTTCCCATTACCGAATTATACAGGTTCAGCGTGCAGATCGCCATGATAAGGATAACAAAGCATACGGCAACGATCTTCAGGATCGACGCGATCGCCTCCATATAGCCGCCCAGGCCGAACAGAAGAGATGCGCGTACATAGTTCCGTTCATTCTCCGTGCTGTTTATTTCGAGCATCTGCATTGCCTCGCAGTTGTCCGACACAACATTGAACTCCATTAACGGGAAATACATATAATAATCGCACAGTTCTATCTCATCTTCGACATTCAGCAGCCTGAACGCGTTTGACATGGTCGTTACAGCCCAGAGCTCCGAATCGTCCACCTTATAAAGGCTGCTGAGCTGTGACTCGTTAATATACCCTGCGACCACTGCTTTGCCCGAATAGTCAGCCGCGTTTTCGGGATCGTGCCTTGCGCTGTCTATCTCAAACGTATCTCCCTTACCCGCCTTCAGCGGATCTTTAAAACGGTACATCGCGTAATCCATCGGCCTGTTTTCCCTGAACGCAAATCTGTAATCATCCGATACAACGCTGGCTGTGTCATAGACCAGAACCGAAGGATTCTCCGTGCCCGAAACTATCGCCATATCCGCGCCGGACTTCTTCGCAAGTTCCAGATATTCCTCATCCGACAGGATGATCATCCACATCGAGGCAGTCATGTCCTCGCCGTAAATATACTTTTCCTCTTCTGCGGAAATTCCCTCCGGCCTGATACGCGCGATCAGCTGTTTCACATTGTCAATATAATCATCCGACAGGAACTCTCTTCGGATATTCAGGCCCGCGACCACGTTGGTCTCCTTGTATCCGGTCACATCATCGGAATCGATCAGGTATTCCTTCAGATTCATATACTTTTCGCCATCGGAAGTAACTAGCGCGTACTCGTAACCCTCAAAATCCTTTCCGAGCGAGTAGGAGCTGCTGCTTGCCTTTTTATCGATGATATCCGTTACGGTCCTTACTCCGAAGGCAACAATGAGAGTCAGCGAAACAAATATCACCATGCTCCTGATGATGCCGCGGCTTAAGAATCTGCTGCGCTGAACCGAAGCGTCCGAAAGAAGGTTCAGGCACTGCCCCTTCTTCAGCATTCTTTCAGAGAAGGCGCGGATCAGGCGGTTCTGCCTGTATTTCCCGCTTACAGTGCTCTCGTTGCCCCTGATGCTGCTGATCGCCCCCGTCTTGCCGATCCTTCTTGCAGGGATCAGTGCGGATACCCATACCGCAAAGATCGAGAAAAATACGATCATCAGGATGTTCAGCGGATTTACGATGATCCTGAAGGATACCGCTCCCACATTGGTCATCGGCGCACTGTAATTGACAACTTCCATAAGATCCTTCACATGGGGAACCAGCAGCGTCATGCCGCCCCAGACGAGGCCGAGACCCGCGATGATACCCAGCGGCAGCGCGGCCGCAAGGATCAGGAATATCTCATAATATACGCTCCAGCGCTTCTGCGAGCCCGTAGCGCCTACAGATGAGAGCAGTCCGAGATATCCCGCTCTTTCCCTGAAAGAAATATTGAAAACATTGTAAATGAGCACTGCAGAAGCGGCCACGATCAGTATCATGAAGAACGCCTGGAAGAATATCGCAACACTGTTGAACGTGCCGTCGCTGCCCTTGCCCGCAAATGTGAGGATGTAATCATTGACGGTCCAGTTCGTGCCGCCTCCCGTGATCCTGATCAGGCTGCTGACGATCGACTCTCCCCTGTTATTAAGGTCGACCTTTCCGACCACATTGACGATCTCACCCTCCGCGATCTCATTTGTTCCGCCGCATATAGCAACATATCCGGCCGCGCCCGCATATTCGAAATACGGAGGCTCCATAATGCCGACTACCGTATAAGTGCACTTATAGCCGCTGTACTCATGAACTTCTTCCATCTGCTTATCATTTCCGTAATAAGGAAAATGAGCGGGAGCCTTCAAAGTCTGCCCGTGAGGCACGGTAAACATATTCTGGAACGGAAATACCATCTCTCCGGTGCCTTCTTCTCCGAACGCATGAATATATCTTTCAAAGAAGTCCGCTTCGATCGTATCTCCGATCTTGATATCACTTCCGTCATCTATCACTCTTTTGCTGATCAGGATCTCATTGCCGTTCTCGGGATATCTGCCCTCGATCACATTAATGTTCATCCATTTGAAGATGTCACCCGAATAAGACTTGACCTCAAGGAAAGGAGTGGTCTCGGGCTTCGCGCTCTTTGCGAATTCAGTATATCCGTATGCTCTTGAAACCTCGAGCTCCTCCACGCTTTTCAGCGCGGCTATCTCTTCCGCCTGTTCCCTGTCAACATCGTACACCTGGATATGCCAGCTGCCCTTCTGCAGCGAGATGATATCTATCATGTAATCCATGAACGTATCCTTGCCCACAAACACCGCAGTCATCATCATTACCATCAGCAGGATACCGAGGAAGGTTATGACCGTGCGCTTGCGGTTTTTCTTCATATATGCGCGTGTAACCTTAAAAACTATCTTCTTGTTGTTCATCTTCAGATCCTCCTGACGGTCTTGTTCCTTACGATCTTGCCGTCGACGATGCCGATCACCCTGTCAGCCTGCATCGCGAGCCCCTCATCATGCGTGATCAGGATCAATGTCTGCATCTGCTGTCTGTTCGAATCCTTGAGAAGCTGTATGATCTGCTCTCCCATTTTTCTGTCGAGGTTACCGGTAGGCTCATCTGCAAGAAGTATCGCAGGATGGCTGTAAAGCGCGCGTCCGATCGATACTCTCTGCTGCTGTCCGCCCGAAAGCTGGTTAGGCAGGTTCATCCTGCGGTCGGTAAGGCCCAGATACTCGATAACGCTGTCAAGTCTTTCCTCATCGGTCTCTCTTCCGTCAAGCAGGTGAGGAAGAGCGATGTTCTCGGCAACATTGAGCACGGGTACCAGATTATAGAACTGATACACGAGGCCGATATGCCTTCTCCTGAAGATCGCAAGCTTGTCCTCGCTGAGGCTGTGCAGGTCCGTTCCGTCAATAAAGACCTTTCCCGAAGTGGGCTTGTCCACACCGCCGAGGATATGGAGCAGCGTGGATTTGCCGCTGCCCGAAGGTCCGATGATCGAAACGAACTCGCCTTTCTCCACGCTGAAACTCACATCATCGAGCGCCTTAACTTCGGTGTCCCCCGAACCGTAAGTCTTGGTAAGCCCCTCAACTCTCAATATTTCCATCTTTTAATCCTCCCATGATTGTTAAATCTGAATTTAAAAAGCGCCGGGGATATCTCCCTGACGCTTTAATGTTATCATGCTATTCTTACAGACAAATGACTCGAAAGTGACAATTCAGTCACTTTGAGAATTCTTCAGATCTCCTCGATATGATATACATATTCGAGAGTCCTCAGAGCTTCGATTATCTCGGCGTGAGTCTTGTACTTCTTAAGCTCCGCGCTCGATATTGAGATCGCTACGGAATAAACCGATAGACCCGAACCCGAATAGGCGGGGTTCAGCTCGATATCATCGATCGTAAGTCCGAGCTTTCTGATCGTGGTAACGAAGTCCTGAAGGAATGTGCTGTTCTTCAGCTCGAGATGGATCTCAAAGTGATTTGATCTGTTCTTTAAATATCTCTCCATCGAAGGGAACCACATAAGCTCAATGAACAGTGTAGCGAAAGACACGAGAGCGATCGTGTAATAGCCGGCACCGATCAGCAGCCCCACAAGGCCCCAGGTCCAGAGACCTACCGAGGTCGTGAGCCCCTTGATCTGGTTTCTCGAAGAGAACAGGATCGAATTGATACTTATAACGGATATCGCTATGACCGCCGCTCCCGAAACAATGAATACGTGGCCGGGATTCTGTCGGGCGATATACTGGTCAATGATCATGACCAGCGTACCAGCGAGCGATATGAGCATGAAGGTTCTCAGTCCTGCCGAATGCCTCATCGACGAACGCTCCCATCCTACGATCGCAGAGAGCACAAGGCTCAGAAAAAAACGGAACAACACCGCTCCGGTACCTACTCCGACAGACCATTCACCCAGTAAATTTGCCAAAGGATCCCATGCGTTCATAAAATTAAATCTCCTTTTAATAATTCACAATCCTGCATAAATACACTATTCTACAGTTATCTCCTGCGTGCTTTTCTTTTGAATCTCGGCTGCATCATGTTCTCATAATAGCTTTCCGCAGCCTCGGTAAACGCTTCTTCGTTCATATTGATCTCGTGCTCGGGAATTTCCTCCTGTATCTTTTCGATACGTTCGATCAGAAGCTCGAGACTGCTCTTCTTTTCTCCGGTCGGAGTCTTCTCCTCGACTGTTACCACATCCTCAAGTTTGTCCGAATATGAGCCCGACAGATGCAGCGACATCTTCGCGAGCGCCGGTCCGATCAGCTCATACAGTACGCTCGATGCCAGAATGATGGTCTGAAGCGCTTCTCCTTCCGCGCCTCCTATCGTACGCGCTCCCAAAGCCACGAGACCGATAGCCACGCCTGCCTGGGGTACCAGCGCGAATCCGAGGTAATCCCTGGTCTTCGTTTCCTTGCCGGTGACCAGGCATCCGATCCAGGCTCCCAGATACTTACCGAGGATCCTGACTACAAAGTACAGGATTCCGATCACGATCAGCGGCGTCGATCCTATACTTCCCGATGCCGAGAACAGCGCTCCGAGATCGAACGAGATACCGCTTCGTACAAAGAAAAGGAGAAGCAGCGGAGGACTGAAGTAATTCAGCTGCATGAACAGTTTCTCATCGTCCGAGAGATTAAAATATACCGTCGCCATCGACATACAGCCGAGAAGCGGTGAGATATCCACCAGCGTGCAGATCCCGCAGAAAGCGAACAGCAGCGCGATGGCCACGATAAGTCTGTTGTCCTGTGTCTTTTTGGCGACAGAGAAATTCATGAGCACTCCGAACAGAGCGCCAAGAAGCAGAACTCCGAGATTCTTTCCTACCGAAGCAGCGATGCCGCCGAACGAGAACGAACCGCCCGTATATGACATCACCGCAACCGTGATCGCGGTGGAATAAGCGAGAAGTCCGACGATATCATCGAGCGCCACTACCTGAAGCAGCGTGTCGACGAAATCGCCCTTTGCCCCGGTCTGGTGTATCGTCATCATAGTGGACGCAGGCGCCGTCGTGGACGCCAGCGCGGCCAGAACGATCGAGAACGCGAGATCCAGTCTCAATACAACAAATGTCAGGATAAAAACGACCAAAGATGCTGCGAGAGCTTCAAACAGAGTGATCACCACGACCTTTATTCCGTTTTTCTTTAATGTACTGAACTTAAAGAATTCACCTGTTGAAAAAGCGATGAACGCGAGCGCTACGTCAGGCAGGAAATCCGTGCCCTTTATGATCGAACCCGGGATAAAATTGAAGCAGAACGGACCTATCAATATACCTGCGACGATATATGCGGTAACATTCGGGAGCCGAAACTTCTTCGCGAGGCGCGTCATAAGAAAGCCCGTGATCAGCATTATGGCGATCGCAATGATCGCCTGTGCCGACGGAGCCGTATCTTTCAGATAATCAGCCAGAAATGTGTTCAAACCCGCCACCCCGCAGTATAAACCCATACTATTCACAGCTGTCTAAACCGAACTCATAAACTTTCGACTGCGTCGAAATCGCCGCTTAAGCGGCTCTTGTTTATTCGTCCGTTTTATCCAGCCTCCAAAGCACAATCTG
>JAFZKM010000180.1 GCA_017553665.1 Lachnospiraceae bacterium | reverse complement strand
CAACGTGTGCCCGTTCGAGATGAGCCTCGATGTGGCGACCTGGGCGGATGCCGTGATCTGCGATTACAACTACATTTTCGATCCGAGCGCGCATCTGCGCAGATTCTTCGATGCCGGCACGACCGGTAAATACTGTTTCCTGATCGATGAAGCGCATAATCTCGTGGAACGCGCCAGAGACATGTACAGCGCGGGATTTATCAAAGAAGACTTTCTGACTGCGAAAGCAGTGCTGAAGAGCGGCAGGAAGGGGAAAAACGGAGACGGCGATGGGCAGATGAGTCTGGATGCATTGAGTGATATAGAGGACAGCAGCGGAACCAAAGACAGGCAGGTAACCCTTGCGGAACTGGCAGCAGGGAACTCTGTGATATCGGATTCGACACCCTATGGAGATGATACCGGGAGAAGAAAGCGTGACCGGTGGAAGATAGAGGCTGAGAAGGACAGGCTGGCGGGGACGCTGGAATCGTGCAACAAGGCACTTCTTGCCATGAAGCGCGAGACGGACGACTTTGAGGTCTGGGAGGACTGCGACAAATTCGCGGCGGCGCTGTCGCGGTTTGTCGGCGTGTACGAGGACATTTCGAAGGACCTGAACGCGGAGGAGAACGAGGCGCTCAGGGACCTGTATTTCGACGCGAGGCATTTCCTTGACATGCACGAGGGCATGGACGGGGACTACACCATTTACACGGACTTTACGGGCGACCGCAAATTCCGGCTGCGCCTGCAGTGCATGGAGCCGAGGCGGAATCTCGAGACGTACCTCATGTACTCGGTCAGCAGCATTTTCTTCTCGGCGACGCTGATCCCCGTGCGGTACTACATGGAGCAGCTGGGCGGCAGGGAGGATGACTACGCGGTGTACGCGGATTCGCCGTTCGACACGAAGCGGCGGCTGCTGATGGTCGGGACCGATGTGAGCACGAAATACACGCGGCGCGGCGAGGACGAGTACGCGAAGATCGCGCGGTACATCACCGAATTCACGCAGGCGAAGAAGGGCAATTACATCGTATTTTTCCCGTCTTACCGGCTGATGGAGGACGTGCGGGAGCTGATCGGGGACGGGATGCCGGGCATTGTCATGCAGGAGCGGACAATGCGTGAGGAGCAGAAAGAAGAATTCCTTGCCGCCTTCTCGGACAATCCCGATGAGACGCGAGTCGCGTTCTGCGTGATGGGCGGCATTTTCGCGGAGGGCATCGACCTGCAGGGAGACCGCCTGATAGGCGTGGTCGTAGTGGGCACCGGATTGCCGATGGTCTGCAACGAGCGCGAGTTGTTCCGCGGGTATTTTGACGAGAAAAAACACATGGGCTTCGAGTATTCGTACCTCTACAGCGGCATGAACAAAGTCATGCAGGCCGCGGGGCGCGTGATCCGGACGGCGGAGGACGTTGGCGCGATATTGCTGCTCGACGAGAGATTCACGACCAGACAGTACCTTGAACTGTTCCCGAGAGAGTGGGCCGACTGGGAGCGCGTGACGGCAGAGACTGTGGGGAAGAAACTGCAGGAGTTCTGGGGCAGAGTTTGAACTGATGGAATGGGTATAGTAGAATCTGTACATTGGTTGTGCTATCATAAATACATTAGGATAATCCAAGCTAAGATAATTGCTTTCCGGTAGGTTGTTAAACAACTTATAGTCTATAATTCGTTTTTTCAAGGTTAATATGGAATGATTGAAACGAAAAGTATAATGTATAGGAAGTTTGGCGGGGAGCAGTTGTTAAAGCATAGGAGAAGGAGAAGGCATGAAATACTACTTTATTGTTAATCCCGGGTCGAGGACCGGAAAGGGGCGCGGGCTGTGGCAGCAGCTGGAAGCCAGGATAAAGGCGGGCGGCATTGAGTACGAAGTGCACACGACCATGAAGGGCGGGGACGCGACGGAATTCGCAAAGAAGATCTGCGCGGAGCACCCCGAGGAGAAGCGCATTATCATGGTGGGCGGCGACGGCACCGCGAATGAGATCGTGAACGGACTCTCGGGCTACGACAGCTTCGAGCTCGGATACGTGCCGACCGGATCGAGCAATGACCTGGCCCGCGGATTTGACATTCCGCAGGACAGCATGGCGGCGCTGGTGAAGGTACTGATGCCTAAAGAAGTGCGTGAAGTGAACCATGGACTCGTAGAATTCCTGGATAAAGAAAACGAAGCGGACACGGAGAGTCGCTTGCCCGGTGAAGAGGCACAAGCAGTCGGAGTACAGGCTGAAAGCGGCAGTGGTTCTCAGAAGGCAGGCAAGTCTGGTAAAGAGCCTCAGGCAGCAGGCGGTGCAGATGCCACCGAGCGAAAATTCGCGGTGAGCTCCGGAGTGGGGTATGACGCGGACATTTGCTACGAGGCGCTGACCTCGCCGCTGAAGAGCTTTTTGAATAAGATCGGGCTCGGGAAAATGATCTACTATATCCTCGGGATCAAACTCATTTTCACGAACAAGCGCGCGGCCGTTAAGATCACGGTGGACGGCGGGGCGCCGATTACGTATAAAAAGCTGCTCTTCGCGGCGGCGATGAACACGCAGTACGAGGGCGGCGGCATGCCGATGGGACCGGGCGCGGACCCGACCGACGGCAAAGTGACCGTCTGCGTGGTGCACGACATTTCGAAACTCAAGCACATGATGCTCATGAGCTCCATCCTCAAGGGCAAGCACATAAAGCACAAAGGCGTCGAGCTCATCACCTGCGACAGCATGGAGATCGAGGCCGACCGGCCGCTGGTGGTGCACACTGACGGCGAATTCGCCGGAAAACACAGCAAAATCAGGTTCTCCTGTATTCCGGAGAAGGTAAAGATGCTGCTGTAATCTACTGTTTCCTCCCCCCCGGATGAAGGCTGTGGTCTATTCCAGTGGAAAATCCCTGTCTGTCAGGGGACTTCAGCAGGAACGGCTCGTCAACTCTCAGTATATTAACTGCGCGGGCGCGCAGGGTGGGTTTTCTCAAAACGATAAGGTTTTGTTTGAACGCTGGCACAAAGTGCCAGCGTTCATGAACAAGAGCGAAGCGAATTGTGAATGACCTTGTTTATTACCCGTTGCCGCCCGCGCTTTCTGCTGCCCGGACGAGCCGTTCCGGCAGCGGAAAACCCTTGACTGCGGCGGGGTTTTCCGCTACAATAGACCACAGCTTCATCACATCACCACTTTAAAGGGGCAAATATCAGGAGGGAGACACATGAAAAAGAAAAGTATCATCATCGCCGCGTTCGTCTGTATCGCGGTGATCGCACTGGTTGCTGTCGTTCATTCCGTGGGCGGGAGCTCGTTCGTGGGCAGCGCGTGGGCGCTTCTGCCGCCGCTCGTGGCCATCGCGTTGGCGCTGATCACAAAAGAAGCATACTCCTCGCTCTTCATCGGAGTCCTGCTTGGCGCGTTCATGGCGGCCGAGTGCTCGGTGCTCGGGACCGTGGACATGCTCACCGTGGACGGCCTCACAGCCGCTGTTGCGGATAACGCGGGCATTTACCTTTTCCTCGTAATACTCGGGATCATCGTCGCCCTTGTCAATAAATCCGGCGCTTCGCGCGCGTTCGGCACCTGGGCGCAGAAGCACATCAAGACCAAGGCCGGCGCGCTCATGGCGACATTCGCGCTCGGCGTGCTCATCTTCATTGACGACTACTTCAACTGCCTCACGGTCGGCTCCGTAATGTCGCCCGTGACCGACAGCAAAAAGATCTCGAGAGTCAAGCTCGCGTACATCATTGACGCGACCGCCGCTCCCGTCTGCATGATCGCGCCCGTTTCCTCATGGGCGGCGGCTGTTTCGGGCTGCGTCGAGAGCGACACATACTCGGGCATTTCGCTTTTTGTAAGGGCCATCCCCTACAACTTCTACTCGATCCTTACCTTCGTATTTATTATAGGGCTTGTGCTGCTCGGTTTCGACTACGGCAAAATGAGCGGCTTTGAGATCAAGGCCCGCGAGACCGGCGACCTCAGCATTCTCGACGTTGATGTCAATGAAGACAAGAACCTCCGCGACGTCATCGAGAACGGTCCCGTAACGCCTGCGCGCGGCAAGATCATTGACCTCGTGCTTCCGATCCTCCTGCTGATCGCGCTCTGTATCTGGGGCCTGATCCGCAACGGCTACCAGTCGCTCGGCGGCGAGGGCAGCGTCATCGACGCGTTCTCCGAGACCGATTCGTACGTGGGCCTGCCTTGGGGAAGCATTGTGGCGCTCGTGGTCATCATCATTTACATGCTCATCCGTAAGATCGTGACCTTCGAAGAGGCCATGGAATGCGTTCCGAAGGGCTTTGTCGCGATGGTACCCGCGATCACGATCCTTGTTTTGGCTACTTCCCTTAAAAATATGACAAACGGCGCGCTGTCGGCTTCGACCTTTGTTGAATCAATGATGGCGGAGGCCGGCGGACTGACCTGGTTCCTGCCCGCGATCACATTCCTGGTAGCGTGCGTTATCGCGTTCGCGACCGGTACCTCGTGGGGAACCTTCGGTATCCTGATCCCGATCGTTTCGGTGGTATTCCCCGAGAGCAGCTCGCTGTTCTTCGTAGGAATATCGGCCTGCCTGGCCGGCGCGGTATGCGGCGACCACTGCTCGCCCATCTCGGATACGACGATCATGTCATCGGCCGGCGCGCACTGCAACCACATTGACCACGTGGAGACGCAGCTGCCTTACGCCCTGTCCGTAGCGGCGATCTCGTTCGTGACGTACATCCTCGCGGGCGTGTTCGACTGGATCGGAATGGTATGGCTGTCGATCCCGGCAGGAGTGCTGCTGACGGTACTGTTCCTGGTATGCGCGAAGAAAACTGTAGGGAAAGAATCTTGAGGACAAGGGGACGGGATTTGCGGGTCAT
>JAFZKM010000179.1 GCA_017553665.1 Lachnospiraceae bacterium | reverse complement strand
GAGTCCGGCTTCGCCTTTGTCTGACTTCGACATCAGATTTACCATGGCAATGGCGGTGGGTCCCTTAAGAACCGCCACCTTTACTTCCTCTTCGGGAAGCACGGGCTCCTTCTTTGCGCAGCCTGCTAAGACTGCAGCCGTCAGAAACAACACGATCAAAAGTGAAACACTTTTTTTCATTATGAATCTCCTCTCTATGATCCCTTTCGGGGTATTTTATTGCCGCATCAACAACCGCTGCCGCCCCGGTCCGTCAGATCGAGGAACAGATCAGCTGCATTTTTCCTTCGAGAGTGAAACCTCCAAACCCTGCGGGAAGTATAAAATGGTCGCCTTTGCGAATATCTTCACCGTAATCTTCTCCGGTCCGGACGATCCGGCCTTCTCCACCGGTAACCGAACAGATCAGGAACGGTTCTTTATGAATATACGAGTCTTTATCCTCGATGTCAAGCCTCCAAACATTGTAATACCCACAATGAACAAGCGGTGTGCAGCCGCTTCCGCAGCCTTCCGGAGACATCAGAGATTCTCCCGTGTCCTTAGCGCCGCTGCCTTCGAACGGAACCTTTATCACGTCAATGCTCTGCTTAATGTGCAATTGTCTCGGCTTTCCGTTCTGCAGCCTTCCGTAATCGTACACGCGGTAGGTGATATCGCTGTTCTGCTGCGTCTCAAGGATCATGGTCCCGCCTTTGATCGCATGCAGCGTGCCGGGATCGATCTGGAAAAAGTCGCCCTTATGCACCGGGATCTCGCGCAGGAACTCGTTCCAGCGCCCGGTCTCTATCATGTCCTTCAGCTCTTCGTGAGTCTTCGCATTGTGTCCGATGATGATCGTGGCACCCGGATCGCAGTCCAGCACGTACCAGCATTCGGTCTTTCCGAGCGACCCTTTCTCATGGGCCATCGCGTAGCTGTCATCGGGATGCACCTGAATGCTGAGATCGCTTTTTGCGTCAATGATCTTCGTGAGCAGCGGAAACACCGGAAATGCGTCGGTACGGAGTCCCGCGGCCTGCTGCCTCTGCTTTACGATCTCCGAGGCGTTCCCGAAGAGCTCCTGCCTTGTCTCCCAAAGACGGGAAAGCTTCATCCCTTTGAATTCTCCGTTCGCGATCTTGCAGTCGCCGTTCGGATGAGCGGAAATCGCCCAGCATTCGCCTGTATCGTCGCCCGGGATATCATACCCGAACTCGCTCCTCATCCTGCTGCCGCCCCATATCATCTGCTTGAATACGGGCTTAAGTCTGATAATATCCATTTTCTTTCCTCACATCGGTCCGGTCTGCCGTTAACGGCTCCGGCCCATGATATCTTTTTATGCCGTGATGAACGAAACCAGATAGAACGGCACTTTATCGTCCTTATGTGTTTCGGTTATCCGGATCGTTACCGTATGCTTTTTCTTCTCCGGCTTCTTCTCTGAAAGCGCCGTAAGCGCGGCCTCGGCAGCCGCCTCCTTCTTCGTGGGCTTCGCGAACTGTACGCGTCCCGTATCGATCTGCCCGGGCTCCACACGCTCACCGTGATACATCAGCGTGCCTATATAGAGATGATCGCCCCAGTCCTGGTCGAAATTGCCGTCGAGGATCACTGGATGTTCTTTGTCACCGTCGATTATCGCCTCAGCCACGGGAGTGGGCCTGTTGATCGTTTTCCTGTACTGCAGCGCGAGCTCCGAACCCGTAAATGTAAATGTGATCGAATCGCCCTTCTTCGAGGCCTTCCAGCCGTGTTTGAAGAGATCGTGCAGATCGGCCTTCTTTGAGTAGTCGGGTTTGAAGCCTTTGCATTCTACAGCCTTAGAACGATACTGGGTCCTCTTCAGGCTTTCCATTGCGTCAACCGTCACGGGCTTTATCGTAACAACGGGCGCAGCGGGAGTTTTGCGGCCTTCAACGTATTCGGTACAAAGCTTTTCGAGATAGTCCGTTACAAGTCCCGCGAGAACCGCATGTCCCGCGTCATTCGGATGAAGTCCGTCAGGCGAGAGCTCCTCTCTCTTTATCTTCCCGGACTCGATCTCGGGTCTTACCGCGTCTCTTACGCTGATGCAGGTAATGTCGTAAGCTTCGCCGATCTCATCGTGCTCGGCCTGCGAATTCTCACCGGTATCGTAGAACAGGTTATTCATGATGAGCAGCGCGGGGCGGCTCTCCATTTTCCTGAGCCTTCTGATCAGGCCTTCGTAAGTCTCCCTGAACAGTGGATTCGCTGGGTCATTGACCGAAAACTCGACCATACAGAAATCGGGCTTATAAGGCGTTACATTCTCGGTAAGCCTCGTGATGCCGAACTGGGAAGTCGTTCCTCCGATACCTGCGTTCACATAAGTAAACTTCGCCTTCGGGAAACGCTTAACGAACCAGCTGTACACGAGATACGCGTAGCAGGTCTCGGGCGTCGAGGAAAGTGAGCCCTGGGTTATCGATCCGCCGAGGAAGCAGAGCGTCAGCTTCTCTCCCTTTTTGGCTCTCTTCATAAGTCCGACAAGCGCTTCGGGGCTGCCTTCGTACGCTATCGAGCGTCCGATCATTTTCGATGTGAGATACTTTTTCGCCATGGTCTCCGTCCTTTCATCCCAAAATGTACCCGGCAGCCTGTAATCAGTTCCTGCCGCCCTTCAGGTAATCAAGATTCTTCCGGATCAGCTCGCAGCGCTGCTCAACGCATTTAACCGAACGCAGCGGATCCTCGGGTGTATTGAAAACATAATCGACAAGTTTTTCTACGGTTGTAGTTGCAACATGCATCCTCGTGTCGCTCGACGCGTAATAAATGAATACCTTTCCGTCGTCGTCAACGATCGCGCCGTTGGTGAACGTTACATTCGAAACATCGCCGACTCTCTCGCCTCCGCGCGGTCCGATAAGAAGTCCGGACGGCTCGGCAATGACCTTCGCGGGATCGTCGAGCGCGGTCGCGAACGCGTAGATAACGTAGCGCAGGCCCGCCGCGGTATTTCTCACACCGTGCGCGATATGGA
Organism: Lachnospiraceae bacterium; assembly: GCA_017553665.1. The sequence continues at coordinate 4,746 of JAFZKM010000179.1, read as the reverse complement.
TCCAGCCCCTGTCGGTCTTGATCGGTACCGCTCCGGCACCGTTCTTTACCTCAGTGATCGTATGATATTTGCGGCGGCTTGTGATGATCTCCTCATCGATCACCGCGTGCTCGATATCGTCGCAGAGTCCGAAGCCGATCCCTCCGCCCGAACCCGTGTCGATGAAGTCATCCATGGGTCTTGTATAGAAAGCGTATTTGCCGTTAACAAACTCGGGATGGAGCACAACATTTCTCTGCTGGGGAGAATTCAGGGTCCTGAGATTATCAAGTCTCTCCCAGTGCTCGAGGTCCTTCGTGCGCACAATGCCTGCCGCCGCGACCGCCGCGGAGAGATCGTTCGACGAATCGTCGTGCGACTCCGAGCAGAATACTCCGTAGATCCAGCCGTCCTCGTGCTGAGTGAGGCGCATGTCGTAAACATTGGTCTCCTCGGGGCAGGTATCGGGAAGCAGGATCGGATAATCGCGGAACTTGAAGCCGTCCACGCCGTTGTCCGACTCAGCCACAGCGAAGAAGCTCTTGCGGTCATTGCCCTCAACGCGCACTACGAGGCAGTATTTGCCGTTCAGCTTTATCGCGCCTGAATTCATCGTAGCGTTGATCCCGAGCCTCTCCTCGAAGAAGGGATTGGTCTTCGGGTTCAGGTCGTAGCGCCAGAAAACAGGGATATTGTCACGGGTAATGACGGGATTGACCCAGCGGTCATAGATTCCGTTATAGAAGCCCGCGTCTATGCTGTTCTTCTTCGAAACCGCCTCATCGTAAGCGGCCCTTACACGGTAATAATTCGGATGAAGCTCGGGGATGTCGATGTCGGTAACAGCGAGTCTCCTGATCATCTCAATGCACATCCTGCCGTTATGGTAGGGGCACTTCCAGGGCTCAACTATCGGACGCCCCGCGATAGGCTCAAGCTTCGCGTCCAGCTCCCAGAACCACTCCGAACCCTCTCTGTGATCGGTCAGCTTCTCCTTTATGAACTTCCAGATATCGAGCGCAGCAGCGAAGAACCTGTGATTGGTGTTCGCGGGATCGCACTCGAACTTCTGCGACGCGTTCATGAAGCCGAGTACCGCCTCGGCCTGTACCCACCAGATCCTGTGTGTATTGTCAACGCCCTTCTCGCACTCGTTCAGCAGCGAATGGTTTTTATATGCTCTCTCGTAAATGCGCTCCGCAAGCGCCTTCGTGATCGGCGCGATCCTTTCGGTGAAATCGGGATCGTCAAGCGCTTCGAGACCGCGGTCGATCAGCCATGAGGATTCGATATCGTGGCCGTAGGAATGAAGGTCGATCAGCGACTGGAATTCCCTGTCAAAGAACACTTCCTGGCGCCTCAGGTCGGGATTGTAGATCCTGTTTTCAAATGTGTTCAGCATGAAACGAAGCCTGCCGGCCAGTCTCGCTCCCAGGCCTCCGTATCCGTTGTCGCTGTGCTTGCGAGTCACGCGGAAGAGCTCGGTGTACGCCTCAAATACATGCAGCAGCGTATTCATCGTTTTCTCGGCCATAACGCCGTTCTCGGAGAGCTTCTCATTGCCCGCGGGAGTGAAATCTCGATTGAACGCCTCAAGATATCCGATATTGTCCACGCATCTGCTCTCGATCACGTCCACGAGCTCGATCGCCTTGAAAAATGCTCCCAGGTCGCCTGTCGCGTCATAATACGAAGCCAGCGCGTAGATCGCGAACGCCTGATTATAGGTGTGCTTCGTGTCATCGGCTATCGTTCCGTCGTGATTTACCGACCAGAGCACTCCGCCGTAGGTCCTGTCAATGCAGAAATCCGTCATGAACCTGTACGCGTGCTTCGCGTTGTCAAGGCAGATCGCCGCGAATTTCACGTTCGTATCGTCGTCGGCGAGCTGCTTTACTTCATTGCCCTTAAAGAGCATGTATGCATTCGAAAAGAACCAGAGGATGCGGCTGTTCAAAATACAGCCCTTCACCGCCTCCGGATCCTTTTTCAGGTCATAGTCCACATATCCGCAGAAGCCTCCGAATCTGTCATCGCGCAGCTCCGCCCAGAACGGAATGATCTTCCCGGTAAGATGATCGTAGAATTCCTTTGATAACTGCTGTCTGTCCATAAACCCTGTCTTCTCCTCATTCCATAAAAAAATCGTGCATTATTGTGCATTAATTCCCACGCACGGCAAAACAGCCGCTGTTTCCGCACAGGTAGAATACCATTGAAAAGTATAGGTACGTTGCGGAAATATGTCAATCTCATATAGAAAAGGAGAATGCACAATTTATAGTGCATTCTCCTTTTCTGTTACTGTCTGAGTTCTTCGAGCGTAAACCGCTTTGTCATGCTCTTATAGCGGAAACGCGCCATCTCGTTCTTCGCGAGAACATCCTCCTCATTGCCGCGGTACTGGCAGCGGATGCAGCAGTACTCGTCCTTCTCTTTGTCGTAGAACATATCGATATCCAGATCGCGCATGAAGCACGAAGGGCATCTGTAATTGAGTTTTCCTTTTCCTAACTGTGCCATATTTCTCCTCCTCAGTCTTCACGCTCGAGTTTGAGTGTCGTTGTGTAGGTGTCGCCCTTCGTCAGCTCCGCAGTGTAACCGAGCGTGAACATCGGTGAGAACGCGTAGCCTTCCTTGATGTAGCCTACATTGTTCTTTCCGCCCTCGCCGGTCATCGTCACAAGAGTCTTGATCGCGCGGACCGAAGCATTGACAGCGGACGCATCCTCAACGTATTCTTCGCGGCACTTGTAAGCGTAATCGATCGAGCGGGACGCGGAAGACATATTGCCTCCGTCAATGCCCGTGATCCTGCCGGTCTCAAGGCCCTTCTCGTATGAATCGAGAGCGCCCATAGCGCGCAGCGTAACGCAGGTCATGTCCTCGGGATACTCGGTCGTTCCGTAGCAGGCCACCATGTATTCGTTGATCTTCAGCTCCGCCTTCGGATCGCTCATCTCAAGGATATTTCGCTTTATCTTAATGTCGCTGCTGCCCTCCTCGAAAATGATCTCGGTCTGCAGCTTAACCTTCAGGTCTGAGAATTCAATGTCCATGGGCTCCAGAGTCAGCTTCCTGGTCTTTCCGTTCCTGCCCTTCAGCGCTTCCTCGGAGAACTTCGCCTTCGTTCTGCAGAGGCACAGGTCTACCTCTTCGCCGCCGTGGGTCAGCTTCGCGCTTCGTACGGTGCCCTCGCCCGCGTAATGCGTGAAGTATCCTGCCCTGTACTTTTCCTGGATCAGGAAAGGATACGAGCAGTCCTGAACATGCGGAGTTCCGATGCCCACGGGCCATTCGAGCTTCGCCGCGTAAGGACGCAGATCGACGATCGCGCCGCCCTGGTCCATATTCACGCAGACGCGCATGAACGGATCGTTGTACCAGAACAGCTGCTTGTCCGATCCGTAGAGAATGTCCTTCCAGAGCGCGCATTCGGGTTCGGTGTAAGTCTTGTACTCACGGTAGAAATCAGCCCATTCGGCCATCGTGAGGTCCTCGAGCTGTCCCTGCTTTTTGAGCTCTCCGTAGTATTTCATACCGTCCGAATAGCTCTGATAAAGCAGCTCGTAGGGAGCCTCCCAGCGTCCCATCTTGTTCATCCAGCCGGGGCCGACGAACATCATGTTATAGGCGATCCCGTTATTGTAATCGCCCTGGACCCTGTACTGATCCACGAGGTTATAGAAATAAGGATATTTATACTCGCCGTCCTCTTTGTAATAGCTCATGCCGCGGAGCACGTTCTGCGGATGGGTCCCGAAATTCGAGCCGTTGCCGTCATAGCACGCGAGCAGGTCGCGGGAAAGATGAGGGATCGCCACGATGCCGCTGTCCTCGGCCTCATTCGCCGCGGGAGCGTGCGTATTGACCTTCGAAGGGATCCAGGGTGCCCACGGACCGCCGTCCATCAGCGTGTACCAGCTGTTGTTGCAGGTGTGGTAAGCCTTCGGGCCCTCCTCCCAGCAGGTCGCTACCGCGCACTTTACCGAGGGATAGGTCTCTTTGATATAGTTTGTCAGCTCCGCGTCCATATAATACGAGCCCGTCGACTCGGGGTAGAAGCCGAAGCGCTCGTGGAACTTCTCAAACACGTCATTGACTATGCTGATCTTGTCCTCCATCGAGAACATCCAGATACAGAAATCCTTGGTCTTATACTTCTCGCGGAACTCCTTGCAGGGAAGTCCGAGCAGCGTGAGCGCGATCTCGTCGCCGTACTTCTCGTGATGCTCCTTGGCCAGCGCCACCGCCTCGTCATTAAAAAGGCTGGCATAGGTCATCTGGATCGTGGTCTTCAGGCCGTTCTCGTGCGCGAGTTTCTGCTGCGTCTTGAAAATGTCAAGCGACTCGGTAAGCAGCGCCTTGCGGCCGATGTCCTCCGCCTTGCCCTGTCCGGTCACCTTCTCGGCGTACTCCGGCACCATCTCGGGGCGGTGAATGATATTGACGATAAATCTGTTCTCCATGTGCGTATCTCCTTAAAAAATCGCGCATCCGGGACAAAAACATTCCGTTTGCGCAACCGATTGTCCAACTACATACACATTACCACTTACTATTATGAAAGTCAAGGGAGACCACTGTTTCAAGTATAATAAAATCATTATCGGTTTCTGTCTAAAAACAGGTACGGGCGTGCAGAGAAAACTTCCGGGACTCGTAAAGGACGCCGGTACTTAGCATGCGTATTATGCGTGCTTAGTACCGCTGCGTCCGTAGTCGAAGCGAGAGCGTGTCTCCGGAAGTTTTACTCGTCGCCGCCCG
>JAFZKM010000019.1 GCA_017553665.1 Lachnospiraceae bacterium | reverse complement strand
TCTTCTGCATGGACAACAGGGACAGCAGCGCGGATCATCTGGTATTCAACAGAAGCGTATCCTTAAAGGACAGCTTCAAAAAATAATGATAACAGCGAGTTCGATATTGCGAAAGTGGGGAGGGGAGCAGGCACGTTGTGCTTTGTTTCGTGCGCCCATGATATCGGACCCGCTGATTTTTTACGTGATAAGAAGGAACCTATTATGCCAGACAGGGAAAATAAGATTGACATCTTAAGAGACCGGATCGAAAAAATAGACGGCGAGATGGCAGGGCTTTTCGAACAGAGAATGGCCTGTGCCGCTGAGATTGCCGCATATAAACGCGAGAAGGGACTCCCGATCCTTGACAAGGGAAGGGAGAAGATACTCATCGAGCGCAATACGCAGAAGATTTCGAACCGCGAGTATGAGCCGTATTACCGCGAGTTCCTGACAGGGATGCTGGACATTTCGAAGAAGTACCAGCACCGCCTTTCCGAGGGACTCCGCGTGGCGTACAGCGGCATTGAGGGCTCTTTCGCGAGCATCTGCGCGGGAAGGATATTTCCCGAGGCTTCGCGTATCCCGTACAAGTGCTTTGCCGATGCCTATAACGCGGTCCGCTCAGGCGAATGCGATCTGGCGGTGCTCCCGATCGAGAACAGCTACGCCGGAGAGGTCGGACAGGTCGCCGATCTGATGTTTGACGGAGACCTTTTCATAAACGGAGTTTACGAGCTGCCTGTTTCACAGTGCCTGCTCGGAGTGCCCGGAGCGACCGCCGATACGATAAAGACCGTGATCAGTCATCCTCAGGCGCTCGACCAGTGCGCGGGCTTTATCCGCAAGCACGGCTACGAGGTAATCCAGGCGGAGAATACGGCGAGGGCCGCGAAGCAGGTTGCCGACAGGGGCGATGTAACCGTCGGATCGATAGCTTCGGTCGAGACCGCGGACCTGTACGGACTGAACATCATTGACCATGATATCAACGAGAGCTCGCAGAATACCACGCGTTTCGCGGTTTTCTCAAAGAGCGCGGATTCGATGAAGAATGATGATGAATACAGCACATTTATCCTGATGTTTACGATCAGAAATGAGGCGGGAACGCTTGCCGAGACGCTTTCGATCCTGGGAAGATACGGCTACAGCATGCGCGTTATCAGAAGCCGCCCGTTAAAGGACAGAAACTGGCAGTATTATTTCTACACCGAGGTTGAGGGACGCTTAAGTTCCGAGAACGGAGAGAAGATGCTGGCGGACCTGAAAAAGAACTGCGAATTTTTCAAGGTACTGGGAACCTACAAGCCCGGAACGCGTGTATGAGCGCAGTCCGGACCGATGAAAGGCGGAGCATAAGTGGAGACTATCAGAGTTAATATCCCGGGGCATGAATATGATATCCGGATCAAAAGGGGAATCCTGTCACGCATAGGTGAGGAGTGCGATCTGAACCGGCGCGTGCTGGTCGTTACCGATAAGAATGTTCCGCAGGAATACGCGAAAACCGTGGCGAAACAGGCGAAGGAAGCCGTGATCGCGGTGATCGACGGCGGAGAGGAAGGCAAGAACCTTGACGCGTTCGCTTCGCTTCAGCAATTCATGCTCGACAACGGTTTTTCCCGTAAGGACTGCGTGGTCGCGGTCGGGGGCGGAGTTGTCGGGGATGTTGCCGCATTCGCGGCGTCCTGTTATATGAGAGGCATCGAGTTTTACAATGTTCCGACGACAGTGCTCTCACAGGTGGATTCCTCGATCGGCGGCAAGACCGGCGTGAATTTCGGCGGAGTAAAGAACATTGTCGGAAGCTTTTACCAGCCCTCGAAGGTCATCATCGATCCCGAGGTGCTCGATACCCTCGATGAGAGGCAGAAGGCGAACGGCTTTGCCGAGGCGATAAAGATGGCGCTGACCTTTGATAAGGACCTGTTTGAAGACATTGAGAAGATGGACGCTTCGGACGATCTTGTGCCCTATATCGCCAGGGCGATAGATATAAAAAGACGGGTTGTCGAAGAGGACGAAAAGGAAGCGGGACTTCGCAAGGTCCTTAATTTCGGACATACATTGGGACACGGGATCGAGGTTTCGTGCGGAGGAAGGTATCTCCACGGAGAGTGCGTGGCGGCAGGCATGACAGTCATGTGCGCGCCCGAGGTAAGACAGAGGCTGGGCGCGGTACTCAGGAAATTCGGACTTCCGGAACATGCGGAGTTCGATCTCGAGCAGGCAGCGGCAGCAGTCGCGCATGACAAGAAGGGAAACGGCAGCGTGATATCTTCGGTATTCGTTCCCGAAGTCGGGAGCTTTGAGTTTCGCGATATGACGCCGGCCCAGGCAAAGAGCAGGCTGGAACTTGTGCTGGCGTAAAGACGCGTCAGGGCAGCGGATCAAACCGGCAGACAGGCCGGGAAAGACAGCTTGAGAAAGAAAAACGGAGAAAGCCATGAAGAACAGTTTCGGACAGAATTTGCAGATCACATTGTTCGGCGAGAGCCACGGACCTTATATCGGCGCCGTGCTTGACGGGCTCGCGCCGGGACTTGAGGTAAACGAAGATTTCATAAGATCCCAGCTGACCCTCAGGAGACCTGTCGGAGCGATCTCTACCGGCAGGGTCGAGGCAGATGAGTACACGATCGTGAGCGGCGTATTTAACGGCAGGACCACGGGAACGCCTCTTTGTATCCTGATACCGAATACCGCGCAGCGGAGCAAGGATTATGAGAACGCGCCGAGGATCGCGAGACCCGGACACGCCGATTACGCGGCGCACTGCAAATATCACGGCTTTGAGGATTACCGCGGCGGCGGTCATTTCAGCGGAAGGATCACTGCAGGGCCGGTGGCCGTGGGCGCGATAGTGATCGAAGCCCTGCGGAAAAAGGGGATCTTCATCGGAACCCATATTGAAAGACTGCACGATATAAAGGACAGGGCATTTATCGACCTGAAGGCGGATATAGACAAGCTGAACGCTTCGGAATTTGCGGTGCTTGACCCTGCTGCCGGCGAAAACATGAAAAAGGCCGTTGAAGAGGCAGCCGCGGTCGGGGACAGCACGGGCGGTGTGCTCGAGACTGCGGTCATCGGACTTCCCGCAGGCGTCGGCGAGCCCTGGTTCGATACGGTCGAAGGACTTCTTTCACATGCGCTTTTCGGGATACCCGCGATCAAGGGAGTGCAGTTCGGAGCGGGCTTCGACATGGTAAATGCCATGGGCAGCGAATTCAACGATCCCATCAGGAACAAGGACGGAAAGATCGTTACGACGACGAACCACAACGGCGGCATCAACGGCGGGATCACGAACGGAATGCCGGTGATCTTCAGATGTGCGGTAAAGCCCACACCTTCTATCTACACGGAGCAGAAGAGCATTGATATCAATACGGAAGAGAACGCGGATCTTCAGATAAACGGACGCCACGACCCGGCGATCATTCACCGCGCGAGGGTCGTTGTCGACAGTATCACGGCGCTGGTGCTGTACGATATTCTGAGCGGAAGATACGGAACAGACTGGTTTTGCAGCTGAGCGGGATCGGGATGAAAGGGGCCGGCCGGCTCAGGGTATCGGGCACAAGGACACGAAACGGAGACAGATATGCAGTACGGACTGATAGGAGAAAAGCTCGGGCACAGCATTTCCGCCGAGATACACGGAAAGATCGGGCTGTATCCGTATGAGCTTTGCGAAATACCGCAGGACGGGCTCGACGCGTTCATGCGGGCGAAGGATTTTCGCGGGATTAATGTGACGATCCCTTACAAGGAGCGTGTTATCCAGTACCTCGATTCGATCGATGAAAGGGCGGCGGCGATAGGCGCGGTCAATACGATCGTGAACCGTGACGGAAAGCTGTACGGATACAATACGGATTTCATCGGACTTAAAAATCTGATGCGGAGTGAGGGACACGACTACAGCGGTAGTACAATTCTGATACTGGGTACAGGCGGGACTTCGAAGACCGCCCGCGCGGTGTGCGCGAGCCTCGGAGCCGAAGTGATAAAGAACGTGAGCCGCAGCGGAAGGGACGGAGCGGGCACATATGAGGAAGCGTACAAGAACTTCCGGGACGCGGACTATATAATAAACGCCACGCCGGTCGGGATGTTTCCGAAGACCGACGCGTGTCCTGTTGAGCTTGACCGGTTTCACGGCCTTAAGGGCGTTATAGATGTGATCGCCAATCCTCGCGAGACATTGTTGATGAAACAGGCGAGGGAAAAGGGCATCCCTGCAGTGGGGGGCCTCAGGATGCTGGTGAGGCAGGCAGTAGCCGCGGCGGAGTATTTTTCCGGCGAGAAGATCGACGAGGAAAAGGCCGAAGAGATCACACGTTATTTTCTTGAGCGGGAATAGTCCTGACGCATGGGAGCAGTGCCGGAAGGCACGGAACGGAGAAGCGATGAAGATAAAGGTTATTAACGGACCTAACCTGAACATGCTGGGCATCAGGGAGCCGGGCATTTACGGAAATGAGAATTACGAAAGTCTCTGCAATATGATAAAGGAACACTGCGCGGAACGCGGGATAGATGTCGAGCTGCTGCAGAGCAATCATGAGGGTGACCTTGTGGACTTTATCCAGCAGTCCTACGGCAATACCGACGGCATCGTGATAAATCCCGGCGCGTATACGCACACAAGCATCGCGATCCTGGACGCGGCGAAGGCAGTCAGCATACCGATGGTCGAGGTACATATATCGGATGTGTCAAGCCGCGAGGATTTCAGGCAGATCAGCTATATCCGCGCCGCCTGCGAGAAGACGATCACGGGACATGGGCTGCAGGGCTATATTGAGGCGATAGATCATCTGGCGGACAGATACAGCGATAAGTGAATGTGATAGTGAGGATAAGATGAACTTATACATTGAAAGATCCGCTGCGCGCGGAACGGTTACAGCGCCGCCTTCAAAGAGCATGGCGCACCGGCATATCATCTGCGCCGCGCTTGCGGACGGAAAGAGCACGGTCCGGAACGTTGATCTGTCGCAGGATATCGCGGCAACGCTCGACTGTATAAGAGCGCTCGGCGCGAAAGCTGAGGTAGAAGGGGACCGTGTGACGATAGAAGGCGCCGGAGGGGCGCTGCGAAAAGAAGACTTTCGCGAAAAGACTGGTGCCGGCATAACGGATTTCAGATGCCGCGAGAGCGGGAGCACGATGCGTTTTTTCATGGCGCTCGCAATGCTGTCGGGAAGACCCTCGAGATTCTACGGAAGTGAGACGCTGCGCTCGAGGCCTTTCGGCATTTATGAGGATATCTGCGAAAAAAACGGGATCGTTTTTAAAAGAGAAGAGGACCATATTTACATTGAAGGCGGATTAAAAAGCGGAGAATATGAGCTCGCGGGCAATGTCAGCAGCCAGTTCATCACGGGGCTTATGTTTGTA
>JAFZKM010000178.1 GCA_017553665.1 Lachnospiraceae bacterium | reverse complement strand
GGGATGGTTATCGTTCTTGTAGCCTTCGGTGGTCCACCAAACGGTGTCCTTCGACTTTTCATCCATAACGATGTACTTGTCTTTGGGTGAACGTCCGGTGTAGATACCTGTCATAACGTTAACAGCGCCGAGCTCTGTGTTTACTCCCTTATCGAAGCCCTCAAGTCCGGGAGCCATTTCTTCCTTGTACAGATCTTCATAGGAAGGATTGTAGATGATCTCAGTAGTACCGGTAATGCCATACTTGGTTAAATCAATTGCCATTTCGATATCTCCTTTTCTATATGCATTTGAGATGACTACGGCGGCAATAAAATGCCGCCGTATCTCAGTCACCTTATTTTCGTTTTATCATTATACACTAAAAACTCAAAAAGTCAAAAGAAGATTATCATAACTTAAATCTCTTGATGATCTCGTTAAGCTCCTTAACTCTGTCTCTGCAGGACGCAACGCCGTCCGCGGTTCCGGATGTCGAGCCTACCATGTCGGAGGTCTTGTCCGCGATATCGGTTACGCCGTTTGCCGCCTCGGAGATAGTAGTGTTGATTCCGCCTATAGCCTCAACGATCATATCAATATTGGAGTTGAGCGTCGATACGCTGCTCTCGATATCGGCCATGCTGTCCTTGAACGAGGTAGCGTCGCTTCTGTACTGGTCGCTGACCTTACCGAAGTTGTCATAGTCGGTAAGAACGTTGCTCTCAAGGAATCCGATCAGCTCGCCGATGCACTCGGACATCTGATCTACCGCGTTGTTAACCTCGGCAACGATCGCGGAAATGTCCTTAACCGCCGTAGAGGACTGGTCTGCCAGATTACCGATCTCACTCGCAACTACCGAGAAGCCTCTTCCTGCCTCGCCTGCTCTTGCAGCCTCGATCGAAGCGTTCAGTGCGAGCAGTCCGGTACGTGACGAGATCGCCATGATCGTTCTGGTAAGTTCATTGATCTTTTCAACAGCCTTGGAAGCCTCGATAGCCGCCTCGGACTTAACCTTAACCGAATCGTAAAGAGCGGTGGTCTTTCTGGTAGCGTCCTCAGTGGTGCGCTTCAGCTCGCCTGCTCTGTCCATAACCTCAACCGACAGCTTGTTGCCGTCATCGGCCATCTGCTTGATCTCAACAGCGCCTGCCTGGATGTTCTCAACATTCGTAGCGATCGACTGTACGGATGCGGTGGTCTCCTGCATGCCTGCTGCCAGCTCTTCGCTCGTAGCCGAGTTATCCGTGCAGAGCTCGTTGATCTTAATGGTCGCGTCATACAGCTCGTCGACATTGCCCGAAATACTGGTGCTCGCTCCGTTGATCTGTCCTACGATGCCGCGCAGGTTGCCGTCCATTCCGTCGATGGCCTTCGCGATAACGCCCACCTCGTCCTTGTGCTTTGTAAGTCTGTCAAGTCTCTCGTCCTTAGTAAGGTCGAAGTTCGCAGCCTTATTGATAACGGGAACGAGTTCGTCGAATGCCTTCATCAGAGTCTTAACGAACAGATATCCGAGTACTACGCAGATGATGGCCGCGATAATGCCGATCATGATCATCTTGCCCTTAAGAGCGGTGATCGGAGCGATGAACTTATCATAGTCCGCGGTTACGACCGCGATAACGTTGTTCTTTGTAAGAGCGTATCCCGCAAGCTTATCGGAGCCCTTGTACTCGTATACGGTAGCACCCGCTTCAACCTTCTGGCCCGAAGCAAGTTTTTCAACTATCTCCTTTACAGCCGCGTTCTCAACAGGCGATCCGATCTTGTCCGCCTGAGGATGCCAGAGCATCGTTCCGTCGGAAGATACCATGTATGCGTAAGAGCCTTCAACACCGGTGATCTCCAGATCGCCGAGCAGAGCCTCGTAGTCGATCTTAACGAACTTATCGTAGTCGGCAGTTACGAGAACGATATTTCCGTCCTTTGTAAACGCGTATCCGGCAACCTTCTGCGCTCCCTTGTACTCATAAATAACCGATCCGTTGCTCAGCTTCTTGCCTGCCGCGATATCCGCAACGATACCCTTAACCGCCGCGTTCTCAACGGGCTGGCCGATCTTATCCTTATTGGGATGCCAGAGCATCGTTCCGTCGGGTGATACCATGTATGCGTAAGAGCCTTCTACGCCGCTGATCTCGATACCGCCGAGCAGCTCGTCGTAGTCGATCTTCATGAACGCGTTGTAATCCGCTGTAACAAGAAGGATATTGACTTCGGATGTAAACGAGAATCCTGCGATCTTGTTGGATCCCTTGTAATCGTAAACTACCGCGCCGTCCTCAACGGTCTTGCCTGCAGCAAGGTCAGCTACAATACCCTTTACAGCCGCGTTTTCAACGGGCTGACCGACCTTGTCGGGATTGGGATGCCAGAGCATCGTTCCGTCGGGTGATACCATGTACGCGTAGGAGCCGTCTACACCGCTGATGCTGATGCCGCCGATGAGCGAATCATAGTCGATCTTTACGAATTTATCGTAGTCCGCGGTAACCAGAACGATGTAGCCCTGTGATGTGAACGCGTAGCCGGCAAGCTTCAGGGCGCCCTTGAAATCATAAATTACAGCGCCGTTCTCAACCTTCTTGCCTGCCGCGAGATCCGCAACGATACCCTTTACAGCCGCGTTCTCAACGGGCTGGCCGATCTTCGATGCCGTGGGATGCCAGATCATCGTTCCGGTAGGGCTTACCATGTACGCGTAAGAACCGTCAACTCCCTTGATCGAGATGTTGCTGAGGATGGTTCCGATCCTGCCCTGGTCAAGAGGCAGTCCGAGCGCCGATACGAGATCGATTCCCGTAACAACCTCTTCGGCAAGGTTCTGCGCGCAGTTTCTATACACTTCCTCGCTCGAAACGATAGCGGAATTAATCCCGACTACGGCTTCCTGCGCAAGGTTCATTGCGTAGTTAAGATATACATTCTCACCGAAATCAGTCAGCGCGTCGATCGAAACGGCCGCTTCCTCGGCAAGGTTCAATGCGTAATTTCCGTATGTTCCTTCACTCGAGTCGGTCGCGAAGTCGATTCCGACAGCCGCCTCCTGCGCAAGGTTCATAGCGTAAGTGCTGTAGGTTTCCTCCATTGTCTTAGTGGTCTGTGAAACAGACATAACGACAAGGATAGTCAGCGGTACAACGATCATCGCAACAATGAGCAGCGAGATCTTCGTACTCATCTTGTTGAAGAAGCTGACTTTCGCGGAGTCACCTTTTCCTTTGAAAGAATTGGTTTCTTTCATAACTACACCCCTTTCAGCTTAAAAAGCTCATGGATTTTCATTATTGCGTAGCAAAAAATTGCTATCGCCATAAATATACAACTCTTTTCGGTTTTTGTGAATAGGTTTTTAACGTTTTTTGCAAAAATAGTGCATTTATTCGCCTATTTGAGCGACAGTTTAATCATTCAGGTAAAAATTTTTACCTTTTCTTGACCTGAACCCTTTTATTTATGTAGAATATATAAGTCGGAGGCTTTTGAGCCCTTCGAAAAAGAAAAGAAAAAGGAAAGAAAGAACGGAGAGCAAAGGATGTACAAGACAGACATTGAGATCGCGCAGGAGTGCGCGATGCGTCCCATCACGGAGATAGCGGCAGCCGCGGGGATCGGCGACGAGTACCTTGAGCAGTACGGCCGCTATAAGGCAAAAGTTGATTACAAACTGTTAAAAGACCGCGCTGACAGACCCGACGGAAAACTGATCCTTGTCACCGCGATCAACCCCACACCCGCAGGCGAAGGAAAGACCACCACTACCGTAGGTCTGGCCGACGGCCTCAGAAAAATAGGAAAGAACGTTATCGTAGCTCTGCGCGAGCCCTCTCTCGGTCCGGTGTTCGGAGTAAAGGGCGGCGCTGCCGGCGGCGGATACGCCCAGGTTGTTCCGATGGAGGACATCAACCTTCATTTTACGGGTGATTTCCACGCGATCGGCGCAGCGAACAATCTGCTCGCCGCAATGCTCGACAACCATATCCAGCAGGGCAATCAGCTCGGCATCGATGTTAAGAAGATCACCTGGAAGCGCTGCGTTGACATGAACGACCGCCAGCTGCGCAATATCGTCGACGGACTCGGCGGCCGCATGCAGGGCGTTCCGCGTGAGGACGGATTCGACATCACGGTAGCGAGCGAAGTAATGGCTGTGCTCTGTCTTTCATCTTCCATTACAGATATGAAGGAACGCCTCGGACGCATGATCGTCGGCTACACCTATGACGACCGCCCGGTAACCGCGCACGACCTCAAGGCGGAAGGCGCTATGGCGGCGCTCTTAAAGGACGCGTTAAAGCCCAATCTTGTCCAGACTCTCGAGGGAACTCCTTCATTCATACACGGCGGTCCTTTCGCCAATATCGCTCACGGCTGCAATTCGATCATTGCCACGAGAATGGCGATGAAGCTCGGTGACTACGCGGTTACCGAAGCAGGCTTCGGCGCAGACCTCGGCGCGGAGAAATTCCTCGACATCAAGTGCCGTCTCGCGGGTCTTAAGCCCTCCGCGGTCGTTATCGTTGCAACCGTACGCGCGCTGAAGAATCACGGCGGAGTGCCGAAGGCAGAACTGAACGAAGAGAACCTGTCCGCGCTTGAAGCAGGCCTTCCGAACCTTCTTCAGCATGTCGCGAATATCAGAAATGTATACAAGCTTCCCTGCGTAGTCGCCATCAACGCTTTCCCGACCGATACAAAGGCCGAGCTGGCTCTCGTTGAGGCAAAGTGCCGCGAGCTCGGCGTAAATGTCGCTCTCAGCGAGGTCTGGGCAAAGGGCGGCGAAGGCGGCATCGCTCTCGCGAACGAAGTTGTCCGCCTCTGCGAGGAACCCAATGATTTCAGCTTCAGCTACGATCTGGACATGAGCATCGAGGAGAAGCTCGAAGCGATATCCAAACGCGTTTATCACGCGGACGGCGTAACTATCGAGCCTGCTGCAAGAAAGCAGCTTGAGACGCTCACTAAGCTCGGCTTTGATAAGATCCCCGTCTGCATGGCAAAGACGCAATACAGCTTTTCGGACGATCCCGCGAAGCTCGGCGCTCCTTCGAACTTCAATATCACCGTCCGCAATCTTAAGGTCAGCGCGGGCGCAGGCTTCATCGTTGCCCTCACCGGCGACATCATGACAATGCCCGGCCTCCCGAAGGTACCCGCTGCCGAAAAGATCGACGTTGACGAAAACGGCGTAATCACCGGTCTCTTCTAAATCAATAAAAGGAGATAACATATGCTTACAGAAAAAACCTGCCGCGAGTTTACCGCTGAGCTCGCGTCGAATAAGCCCGTTCCCGGAGGCGGAGGCGGAGCGGCTCTTGCCGGATCCCTTGCTGTCTCGCTCTGCGCGATGGCCGGCAATTTCACGGTCGGAAAGAAGAAATACTCCGATGTCGAGGAAGAAGCAAAAGAGCTGCTTACCGAATGCGAAGAACTCAGGATCAGGCTCCTGAATCTGGTCGAAGCCGACGCCGAAGCTTTTGAGCCTCTCTCGAAGGCCTACAGCATCCCCAAGGACGATCCCGCGCGTGCCGACAAACTCGAGGAAGCCACAATGAACGCGATCATGGCGCCTCTCGACATCATGGACGCCTGCGCCGATGTGATCGAGCTTCTCGACCGCATGCTCGGCATCTGCAACCGCATGATGATCTCCGACGTGGCCTGCGGCGCTATCCTTGCGGGCGCGGCGATGAAGGCTGCTTCGATCAATGTATTCGTGAACACCGCGACCCTGCGCGACAGGATCAAAGCTTCGGAATACGAGATGACGGCCGACCGTCTGCTCGAAGACTAT
>JAFZKM010000177.1 GCA_017553665.1 Lachnospiraceae bacterium | reverse complement strand
CGTAGCCTCTGTATTCAAGCTTTGAAAGTCCGTCGAGGACAATGGGCGCAGCGGGTCTGTGCCCTATAAATCCGGCTATTCCGCACATAATATTCTATATATGCCGCTGCCCCAAAAGGGACCGCGGCATATCCTTTCGTGATTATAATGTATGAATCGCTACGCGATTCCGACCAAGTTCGCTCTCGAGGTTTTTGCTATCGCAAAATTCCTCTGCCGCTCGTTGGTCGATGCCGAGAAATTGGCTTAAAAAGCCAATTTCTCGGCTAAGTAGCTCTTGAGTTCCGTGATCGGGATGCGAACCTGCGCCATCGAATCACGCTCACGAACGGTTACGCAGTTGTCGTTCTCGGACTCGAAATCGTAAGTTACGCAGTAAGGAGTTCCGATCTCATCCTGACGGCGGTATCTCTTACCGATATTGCCGCGGTCATCGAACTCGCAGTTCCACTCCTTCGAAAGATCCGCGTAGATCTTCTCGGCACCCTCATTGAGCTTCTTCGAAAGAGGAAGGATGCCGACCTTGATCGGAGCAAGAGCGGGATGGAAACGGAGAACTGTACGCTTGTCGCCGCCCTCGAGCTCTTCCTCGTCGTATGCTGCGCAGAGGAATGCCAGTGTAACGCGGTCAGCGCCGAGCGAAGGCTCAACAACGTAAGGAACATACTTCTCGTTCGTCTCGTCATCGAAGTAGCTCATGTCTTCCTTCGAAACGTTCTGATGCTGTGTAAGATCGTAATCCGTACGGTCCGCGATACCCCAAAGCTCGCCCCAGCCGAACGGGAACAGGAACTCGATATCCGTGGTGCCCTTTGAATAGAAGCAGAGCTCCTCGGGACTGTGGTCGCGAAGTCTCATCTCGTCTTCCTTGATACCGAGGCTGATGAGCCAGTCACGGCAGAAGCCTCTCCAGTACCGGAACCATTCAAGATCGGTACCGGGCTTGCAGAAGAACTCCAGCTCCATCTGCTCGAACTCACGCGTACGGAATGTGAAATTGCCGGGCGTGATCTCGTTGCGGAACGACTTACCGATCTGACCGATTCCGAAAGGAACCTTCTTGCGGGAAGTGCGCTGTACGTTCTTGAAGTTAACGAAAATACCCTGAGCGGTCTCGGGGCGGAGATAAACAACGTTCTTCGCGTCCTCGGTAACGCCCTGGAAGGTCTTGAACATCAGATTGAACTGACGGATGTCAGTGAAATTATGCTTGCCGCAGGAAGGACAGCAGATGTTGTTGTCATCGATGTACTTCTTCATCTCTTCCTGTGTGAAAGCGTCAACGGGCTTGGGCAGCTCAATGCCCTTCTCAGCCGCGTAATCCTCGATGAGTTTATCCGCTCTGAAACGCTCCTTACATTCCTTACAATCCATCAGAGGATCCGAGAAGCCGCCGAGATGTCCCGAAGCTACCCATGTCTGGGGATTCATGAGGATCGCGCAGTCCACGCCCACATTATAAGGGTTCTCCTGGATGAACTTCTTCCACCCGGCCTTTTTTACGTTGTTCTTGAGCTCAACGCCGAGGTTTCCGTAATCCCATGTGTTCGCGAGACCGCCGTAGATCTCCGAGCCCGGGTAAACAAAGCCTCTGGCCTTGGCCAGCGCACCGATCATATCCATTGTCTTTTCCATAAATCTTTACCACCTGTCTCTATATTTTTTCCATTTCAAGTATTCTAAACATATGACCGCCATTTTTCAAGAGAAATGTGAAAAATCGCGCATTTTTCGCGTCAAAGCGTATATCCGCAGTCCTCTAAAAGCTTTCTCGCGCTCTCCACCGAATCGATGCCTGTCGGATTCTTGATCGGCGCGAATTCCTTTTCTCTTACCACTTCGAAGGGCAGGCAGGAATCAGTCAGATGCACGAGATCCAGCGACAGCGTCTCAAGCTTGAAGGCATTGGGCTTCTCGGGAGTCACGGTCGCGGGCTTTCCGTCAGCATAGTCGAGATAAGGCACCTTCTTGTTTACGAGGTGCACCGGAAGCTTGCTGCTGACTACCTCATCGATATCCTTAACCCTGAACAGGTAATTCAGGATAACGCCGAAATTGTAAGCGGGCGTTCCGTCATCAAGCTTCGCCGCCATGAGTTCGGGAGTCATGTCGTAGTACTCCACTACCGAAGGAGTGCCGTCCTCGAGGCAGATCGCTCCTACTCTCTCATCCGGAGCTGCCTTCGCGACAACCTTAGCGCCCGTAGCGCAGCCGCTCTCGATCGTAGCTCCGACAAATACGGGATCCGCGATCCTCTGCAGAACATTGTCCACAGCGAATACGTTGATGTACTCGATGCCGGCTTCATGCATCTGTACGCCCAGCCCGCTGTTTACAAGCGAGGAATAGAAACCGCCGTTGCCGTTCGGGGACATCGCGATCGTATCCTCCGCCGAAAGGAACATATTTCCGTCTCTGTCAAGGCAGGGAGCCATGTCCTGCATATAGAAATGCACATAATCTCCGTCATAGCCGAAGTAGTTGTGCTCCTTAAAGAACGCGCGTGTCTCGGTATCGTTAAGATGACTCGTCATGACATAGAGGTGAATGCTGCAGCCCGCCTCCTTCGTGACGTCCATGATATTCTCTATGGTCCTCTGGAAAATGAATACGGGTCTGGTCACTCCGATATCGTACATGCCTTTCGCGTGATCGTATCCGAGTCTCGTACCCATGCCGCCCGCCAGGAGCAGCGCTCCGATCTTTCCGGCGCGGATCGCGTCGAGACCGATCTTGCGGTAAT
Source organism: Lachnospiraceae bacterium (assembly GCA_017553665.1). The sequence continues at coordinate 1,704 of JAFZKM010000177.1, read as the reverse complement.
GTTCAGCCTTGTCCTTATACTCCTCGATCGTGAGGGTCTTAATGGGCTCGATCACACCGCGGGGCAGCTCCTGCTGCTTTACGTCCACATCCGCGATCATGTTGAAATCAAGCAGATCCGCCTGCTCAAGGATCTTCGCCTGAGCTTCGGGCTTAAGTCCCTCAAAGGTACCGATAAACTTCTGCTGACCGTATTTCTCCAGCTGTTCAAAAAACACATTCTTTGTCATATGCATCCTGCCTTTCCTTCTGTACTGACTGTTGAATATTATAGCCGAACGGGGAATAATTGCAATAACGATTCTCCTTTTGCGCAACCGTTTTATCACAAGATGGTTTCAAGCACTTCGAGGCTTTTGAACCTGCGCTCGGTCTTGTTCTCCATATAGTCCTTCGTAATGCGTTCGAGCTCATCGAGCACATCGTCCCTCACCTTGAACGAGAAAAGCTCTTTAAGCGGCGTCTGTTCGATGTAGCGCACCGTATAGAGCGTGGTCTCGCTGACCTTTACCGAACCCGCGTAATTCTCGGCGTTCAGGCCGTTGAACCTGCAGGAATAATACTCGCCGTCAGTCCTCATGCCCTCTCCGTAGATCGTTATCGCGCGGAGCTCATACACGCAGCGCACAAGCCGCGCCGGCATCGTCTTCTTTGCCAATGTAAGGAGCGCCAGATACAGCAGCTTCATCTGCCCGGCCTCTTCGAGTTCCTCTCTGGTGAACGCTCCCGCAAGCTCGCAGAAGTACATCCCGTAATACATGCCCTCGAGGTCGGCCTCAAGCTCCTCGAAAAACCTGGTCTTGTCGACCGATTTGACGCTGTAGGCGTCCCTGCCTTCAAACAGAGTGAATTCGCCGTAGGTAAAGCCCCTTGTACACGCCAAGAAGGCGCCCGTCGGTTTGCGTGCGCCTTTTGCGAAAGCAGTTATCCTGCCTCTTTCACTTGTGAGGATCGTGATCCTGCGGTCATAATCGTTGACCGGCATGGATGTCAGCACGATCCCGTGTACGGTTACTTCTCCGGCCATATTTGATCCCTTACACCGTTACTCATCATCGTCGGGCTCATCCCTGAACCCGTAATTCTTCAGCAGAAAATCGGAATTCCACCAGTCCTTTTTTACTTTAACGAACAGCTTGAGGTTCACTCTGAATCCGAGCAGCGCCTACAACTGGAGCCTTGCGTCGGTTCCGATCATTTTGAGCATCGCGCCGCCCTTTCCGATGATGATGCCCTTGTGGGAATCGCGCTCGCACACGATCGTGGCCTCAATGTCGAAGAGGCCCGTTCCCTGCTGTTTTCCTTTCTGCCCGCCGGCAGTATTCCCGCCGACATCAAACACCACAGGTCCGTCCGGTTCTTCGTCCTCTTCTCCGTCGGAGTCTGTATGCTTTACGATCAGATCCTCGGGGTCCTCCTCGTAGCTCATATATCCGCCGCCCTTTTTGCGTTCCTTCATGAGCTCGATCCCGACCGCAATGCCGTGCGGCACCTCGTCGCTGAGGTTCCTGAGCGCGCTCTCCCTGATGATCTCCGCCGCGATCTGACGCTCCGGCTGGTCGGTCAGCTCGTCCTCATCGTAGTACATGGGTCCTTCGGGAAGAAGCTTGAAGATCACATCCTTCAGGTCATCCTCGTTTTTGCCGTTTAAGGCGCTGACCGGAACGATCTCGTCAAAGTCCGCGAGATCCTTGTACATCGTGAT
>JAFZKM010000018.1 GCA_017553665.1 Lachnospiraceae bacterium | reverse complement strand
CAAGTCTTGCCTGCCCGCGCATCTCGATTCGCGGCCCGCCCTTGCCTTCGATGTAGTCGGCCGTAATGAACACTCTTCCGAACGCGTCATCCTTCGGGATCTCATACATGATGTCGAGCATGAAATCCTCAATGATCGAGCGCAGTCCGCGCGCGCCGGTCTTCTTCTCGAGCGCCTTCTTCGCGATCGCCGCGAGCGCGTCCTCGTCAAATTCGAGGTCCACTTCATCGAGCGCGAGAAGCTTCTGGTACTGCTTCAGGATCGCGTTCTTCGGCTCGCGCATGATCTTGATCAGCATCGCCTCGTCGAGTCCCTTGAGCGAGTAAATGATCGGCAGACGACCGATAAACTCGGGGATCAGTCCGAACTCGCGCAGATCCTCATTCGTGACCTTATCGAGGATGTCGGGATCGTTGTCGTATTTGTCCTTCAGATCGGCGTTAAATCCGATAAAGCTCTGCTTGCTGAGGCGCTGCTTTACGATCTCCTCGAGATCCGGGAAAGCTCCGCCGCAGATGAAAAGGATATTCTTTGTATTTATCGTGGTCATTGGTACCATCGCGTTCTTGCTGCTGGCGCCCACGGGCACTTCAACATCCGCGCCCTCGAGAAGCTTAAGAAGTCCCTGCTGCACGGATTCGCCGCTCACATCACGGCTCGTCGTATTCTTCTTCTTCGCGATCTTGTCGATCTCATCGATGAAGACAATGCCGCTCTCGGCGCGCTCGACATCATTGTCCGCGGCCTTGAGGAGCTTCGAGAGCACGCTCTCCACGTCATCGCCGATGTAGCCGGCCTCGGTCAGCGAGGTCGCGTCGGTGATCGCGAGAGGAACGTTCAGGATCCTCGCGAGAGTCTGCACAAGATAGGTCTTGCCGCAGCCGGTCGGCCCGATCATCAGCATGTTCGATTTTTCGATCTCAATGTCGCCGGAAGCGTCCTTCGTCACGCGCTTGTAGTGGTTGTAAACCGCGACGGAAATGATCTTCTTCGCGCGGTCCTGCCCGATCACGTATTCGTCAAGCTTCTCGCGGATCTTGTGCGGGGGCGGAAGCTTCCTGAAATCAAACACCGGCGCTTCCGCGGCTTCCTCGCCGCCTGCCGCGCCCGCTGTCTCAGGCTTTGCCTTTTTGCGCAGGCGCTGGCTCTTCGGAATGTCCTGGATCTGCATCCCGGGGAAACCCATGCCGGGGAACAGGCCGAAACCCATGTCTCCGAGCGGGTTGTCGCCGCCGCTCATCATGTCGAAGGTCTTCTGCATGCAGTCCCGGCAAACGCACATATTCCCGGTCATTTTGAGCATTTTGCCCGCCACCGACTCGGGACGTCTGCACATGTAGCAAATGTCCTCGTACTCGTTATTGTTGTCATCCTTGATGATGTCGTCCGTTGCCATATCATTTCCTATCTGCACACCCGGTTGGATTTAGCCGGCCGCCAAAGCGGTCCGCTGCGGTTGTGCCGTCTGTTTCTGCATATTTCTCAGTATGCGTTTTTATTTATAAAGCCTTTAAACAAAGTCAAAAACAATATCTTTATATCCAGCCCCAGCGTCCAGTTCTCGATGTAATACAGGTCATGATCGATGCGGCGCTTGATCGAGGTATCGCCTCTGTAGCCGTTGATCTGGGCCCATCCGGTCATGCCGGGACGTACCTGATGCTTGACCATGTAGCGCGGGATCTCCTCGCGGAACTTCTCGACAAACTGCGGTCTCTCGGGACGCGGCCCGACCAGGCTCATCTGCCCCGCGAGCACGTTAAAGAGCTGCGGCAGCTCGTCCAGGCTCGTTTTTCTGATAAATTTGCCGATGCGGGTGACTCTGCTGTCGCCGCGGTGCGTCCACTCGGACTTCTCTTTTTCCTTGTCCTCTACGTACATCGAGCGGAATTTCAGCATGCTGAATTCCTTTCCGTGCTTGCCGACACGCGTCTGCCTGTAGATAACGGGGCCCCTCGATCCGCACTTTATCGCGATCGCGATGATCAGCATCGGTATCGCGAATATTGCCAATGCGATGATCGATCCGACAATGTCGATAAGCCGCTTTATCACGATGTTAAAGGTGTTCGTGAGCGGCACGTTGCGGATGTTGATGACCGGAAGTCCGTACAGGTCCTCGATATACGGCACGGTCGAGACCATGGTGCCGTAGTCGGGAACGAACTTTGTGTGAATGCCCGATTTCTCGCAGATGCTGACGATCCTTTCGAGCTTTTCGTATTCATCGATCGAAAGGGAAATGACGATCTCGTCAAAGTCGTTATTTTCAATGAAATCCTCGAGGTCCAGCTCCGATCCGATGACCTCGACGCCCTTGTACCGCGTGCCGGGCACCATGTCATCGTCGAGAATGCCGTGGATCTGGTAGCCCCACTCGGGATAGGCCTTGAGTCGCCTGATATATCCCTCGGCCGCGCGGCTGTAGCCGACCATCAGGACATGTTTGAGGTTATGTCCGCGCTTGCGGATCGCTTTCAGGATCGTGATCGCGGTGTATCTGAAGGCAATGCCGAATACCAGGTTCAACCCGAAGAATGTTACATAGAACCAACGGGAAATGTAATCGCCCTGCTTCTGAGCGTACAGCAGGAACGCGAAGTAGAAGATGCCGAGTATGTTCGCCTCTGTCAGGTTGCCGATGATGCGCAGGCTCGAATGACCGCGCTTCGGGCGGTACAGGCCGCACATGTTGTAGATGATCAGATATCCGGGCACCAGAGGGAAAATATTGCGCGAGTATACCTCAAAAGGCAGGAACACTTCGCCCTCGGCGAGCGCGAAAGGGCTCAGATGCGTCAGGACATAGAAACGCAGGGGATAGGCAAGGAAATAAGCGGCTACTATGAGAGCCGCGTCAATGACAATATGGAGTTTGTTTAATGTATTCTGATTGTCTTTTATCATGTCCTGCCGCTTTATCACCCTGAAAGACCGCGAACTGCCGCGGTCTCCTGTTCTTATCGCTGATAATTCTACATTATTTGGCCTGCAATAACAATCGTTTTAACATTTTCTTTCGTTTTTTTTCACAGTTTCAACACAAACCGGGGCTATATTTGAGTTCAGAAAAACGCAGACAGGTCACCGGTGACAGTTTCTGCGGAATCCTTTTAACAGGAGGCATCATTATGGACGAAAACATGAACAACATGAATGACATGAACAATAACGAGTTCAACAACACCAATACCAGCGAGCCCGCGAACAACTACGATAATTACCGTCCGGCTGAGCCGGTCGACACGATCGAGATCACTCCGGATGAGCCCGTAAGCGCGACTCCCGCAGCAGAAACTCCCGCCGAGGTCCCTGCATCAGTTACCACACCTTCAGCTGATCAGACAGTAACCCGGCAGGGAAGCTCATACAGCGGCACACCCGCACAGGACAGCACTTACAGCACCTACCGGTCTGCAGATACGTACAGTGCTTACAACAATTATTACACTCGTGAGAATACCGCACAGAACAGTTCGCAGGATTCGGTACGGAACGACGCGTACGCCCAGTACGCAGCGGGCTACGGATATGTCCCGGGCGGAAACGGTCCGGTACGCAGCCCTTACACCGCAGCCGTGATCCCCGACGCTCCGAAGAAAGAGAAGAAGCAGCGCCGCATGCCGGCCTTCCTCAAGGTCATCCTCGCTGCGGCTCTGTTCGGACTCGTAGCGGCCGGCGTATTCATGCTGACCAACGAGCTCTATTACAGGATCAATCCTTCGGCATCTCCTGCCGCCACCGCTTCGACGAGCACGCCGGGCGGACATGCTTCAAGGACCTCGAAGACCACCGACGCGAACCTCGTTTCCTCGACCGCTCTGATCACCGATATCAGCAGCGAGGCGACCGATGTTTCACCTGTTGTTGAGAGCGCGATGCCTTCGATAGTTTCGATCGACTGCACGTTCCTTAACACCAGCTTTTTCGGCACCTACGAATCGGCGGGCGCAGGCTCGGGCATCCTTCTGAAGAAGACCGATGACGAGCTCCTGATCGCGACCAACAACCACGTTGTCGCGAACTCGACCTCCATCAACGTTACCTTCTGCGACGGTACTTCCGCTTCCGCAGTCATCAAGGGCACGGACGCTTCGGCAGACCTCGCCGTTATTTCCGTAAACCTTTCGGATCTCACCGCCGAGACGCTTTCAGCGATCAAGATCGCGACTCTGGGCGATTCCGAGAGCATTAAGGTCGGCCAGATGGTAGTCGCTATCGGCAACTCGATGGGTTACGGTCAGTCTACAACTGTAGGATATGTTTCCGCGAAGGACCGTGATGTTACGATCGAAGGCACGACCATGACATTGCTCCAGACAGACGCGGCGATCAACCCCGGTAATTCCGGCGGCGCTCTGCTCAATCTGAACGGCGAAGTCATCGGCATCAATTCCGCGAAGTATTCGGACGAATCCGTTGAAGGAATGGGCTTCGCGATCCCGATCTCCCGCGCCGTAGCGATCCTCGACGAACTCGCCGCGCGCGAGACTCTCGCCGAAAATGAAAAAGGCTACCTCGGCGTATACATCAAGGATGTTACCGCTGATATGGCAGCCGCTTACAATATCCCCGTAGGCGCTTACGTATCTGACTTCGTGGAAGGCAGCCCCGCGCAGGACGGCGGCATCCAGGTCGGCGATATCATCACCGCGGTCAACGGAATCTCGATCACGACCTCCACAGACCTCAAGAACGCCGTAACCTCCTACCGCGCCGGCACCACCGTAAAGATCACTCACTACCGCCTGATCAACGGTGCCTACACCGAGCTCACCTCGGACGTAACCCTCATCGCAAACCCCACTAATGAATAACTCATATACAATTCTATATTTCCAACGGGAATAAACGTACACAACAATAGGCTGTCCGAAATTCTTGGACAGCCTTGTTTTTCTGTAATGT
>JAFZKM010000176.1 GCA_017553665.1 Lachnospiraceae bacterium | reverse complement strand
GTAGCCGGACTGCCTGTCCATCCAATCGGTGATATTGTACAGCATATCATAATCGTAAACGCAGTACTCGGTCATGAACTCATACAGCGCCAATGCCTTCTCAAGGTCGGTATAATCATCCTCCACGACATCATTGACGATATCCTTGACCATCTTTTCGAATTCACGCTCTTTTTCGAGGAACTCCTCCTTGGGGATGCTGTAGGTGATATTTGCCCTGCCGTTCCCGTCGTATTCCGCGTAGCAGTATACCGCCCCGACAGGGAAGAAATATGTCGCAAGCCTTCCGCTTGACCAGCTCGCCGCGCCGATATTCGGGCATTCAAAACTGTCCTCGCCGGCCCTGAGCGCGTCGACATATCTGTAGAAAGTGTCGCGTCTCTCTTCACCGTGCTCCATCAGATAGTACTTTGAAAAAACATGCGGGTTGAATTCGTAATGCGCTCCGTCATTGCTGCGCATGTTCTCTGGACGGGCCGGTTCACCTGACGCCGTCCTGAACAGATCGGGATCATCCTCAGCGGCAAGGATCAAAGTATTGATATACTCGATCTCTGCCATCTTTTCGCCGAGAGTATCGTTTTCTTCCGAAGGCGCGTCGGGAGTGACCTCGATCCCGTATTCATTCTTAAGTATTTCGAGGCGCTCCGCAATGTATTCATCCGGATCGTCCTTCGCGAAATCGCAGAATCCGCCGATCGGAGCGCGCTCCTTTCCGGGTGCCCATAAGAGCAGGTCTTCCCCTTCCTCCTCATGCAGCGCGAGCATCAGGACATAATCGTCTCCGATCATTCCCTGTGCCGAAAGAAAGCTGCAGTCCGGGATATCCGACTCCTTGAGCATTCCGGATACAGTCCTCTTTTCGAGGTCATAAATCCTGTAATCCCTGCCCTCATCAACGCCGTTGATCCAATGGCCCGCGCAGCTGCACAGAATGTTTCCGTCCAGGAAGTTCATGCCTTCATCCCGGTCGGTCATCGGGAATGTAATGCCTTCGAGACCGTAACCCGGCTTATGAAGGAACCATGTCGACTCTGACCAGTTCATGATCCATCCGCCCGTCGGCAGCGAGGAGCTTCTGTCCCAGTCATCTCCCAGATCCGTCTCTTTCCGCTCCCTGTATTCGGTCTCGCCCGTCTCCGCGGAAAGATACATGTATCCGTTGCGATACACTTCACCCGTGGTGCTCGTGTAAAAGCACTCCCTGCCGTCCTGCCGGCCCAGATACATGGTCACGAGAAGCAGATCGTCGTAGTCATACTCAGCTTTGAACTCACCCGTAAGATCATAGGCGCAAAGCTTCGCGCTGCCCTCGCAGGTGGTCCAGATCGTTCCGTCATCGGTCACTCCGACCGTACTCGGTATATTTTCCCCTTCCCCGCCGGGAATGAATGAACAGATCTCCGTCAGGGTGCTGTCCAGTACATGGACCATCCCGTTTTCATATTCCGTAAGGATGACCGTTCCGTCCCGGAGCACGGAAGGCTGATTGAACGAATAATCGGGCAAAGCTTTGTATTGATCCGTATTTATCCCCGGGCTCATGAGGATCAGAACGTTCGATGCCTGCGCGTCTTCTTCCTCTCCCCACACTGAATACCAGTTGAGTACATATTCTCCGGCGCAGATCGTGGCTATCCTCGCCTGATTCTCACCCGCCTGCTCTATCGGGATCAGGTATACGTCATCCCTTCCATGTGTCTCATAAGCCTGCTGCACGAAAGGTATCGGCGTAGGCGTAGGCATCGGCGTGGGTGTAGGCGTCGCAGTAGGCTGCGGCGTCGCCGTCGCCTCTGTGATCACGTCCTGTCCGTTATTGCCGTCTCCGGTGTTTTTGCGGCATCCGGCAATTACCGCGACGCACAGCAAAACAACCAATACGAGCATGCCTCCCCGGCAGCCCGCAAAAACCTTTCTTTTGTTTTCCATACTGTTTGTTCTCCCTTAACCCTGCTAAAATCCTGCTAAATTCCTGCTAAATTCCTGCAACCCCAATCATATCACACAGGTCAATACGCCCCGAGCAGCCTGTGTACCCTCTCGATCACCTCCGGAATGTACAGGTGCCTCCCGCACTCCTTCATGCAGACCCTGTCGGTGCAGGCCCTGCATAGCTGTCTTACCTGTTGTAATGTCGTTATTCATTGGATCTCCACAAGCCTGAAATTCCTGATCCTTCCCGATACGGGCGGAGCGTCTATCTTGATTCCCACTCTCGTGTTCACTGCTTCGGGAATGTCCAGAACGAGCGAAGTCGTCTCAAAATCTATATCCGAAGGATAAATGTTCTTCGTGCCGGACACCTCCCCGTCGCAGGTGATCCGCTTCAGGAAGAGCTGTACCTTTACGCCTGTCGTGTTCGTGCCGCGGTAATCCACCGAAAGACGGTACTTGCCGGGCTTTTCTATCCGGACGTCGCGGCATACCTCCAGCGAGAAATTCGAAAGACTGGACAGTACCAGCTCCCCGTTCTCGAGCGTAACCTTCACATCCGCGGGCTCCTTCGTGATCCACCAGCCCGAAGTGATGTCGGTATAATCGCCGTTCGGTATCAGATTCGTCCCGGCGGGCGGAAGCTCCTCGGTCTTTTTCTCGTAAAGAGAAGCAATATACTTATCAACATCCGGAATGGCCGGGTTCGCGGGATCAAAGTCCTTAAATACCGCGAATGAAGGAAGCAGCCTGCCTTCGGTGTCCATCATGCCCATATTCTCATCCCAGGTGCCCAGGTCATGGTCGGTGATGCAAAGCGGCTCCCAGTAGTATACTCCGGTCTTGCGGTCGCCCGAAACCTCAGCCGCGATCTGCATGATCAGCTGCAGGGCCTTCCGCTGTCCCTCGGGTCCCGCGGGGAAGCCCGCCATCTTCATCATATCGCTGTTGACATGCTCGAGCTCGCAGTGCCTCCAGGGATGCGCTGTCTCCACCACGTATACCGGCAGATCGTATCTGTCAATGAGCTGCGCCATGGAATCCTTAAGATCCTTAAAGGTGCCGTGCCAGAAGGAATAGAACGAAATGCCGATGGCATCGATCTTATCCATGCCGGCCGCGAACATCGCGTCAAACCACTCACGCAGGTAGAAGAAGCGTCCGCCCTGGTCGAGGTGTATCATTACCTCGATGTTCTCCGATATATCGCGCACGGCGCGGATACCGGCATTGATCAGTTTCGCGAGCGAACGGTAATTCGGAACGGCGCCGTCGGGGAAGAGTATGCCGCTCCTGACTTCATTGCCTATCTGCACCATATCGGGCAGGGCATCGTTCTTTGACAGCTCGACCAGAACATCATGCGTATAGTCATAAACGGCCTGCGTCAGATCGTCAAAATCCAGTCCTTCCCACGCGGCGGGCTTTTTCTGCTGCCCCGGATCCGCCCAGTAGTCGGAATAATGGAAGTCCAGGAGGAAGTGCATATTGCGCTCCTTTATCCTGCGGGCCATAGCGACCGTATGCTTAAGATCGCAGTAGCCGCCCGCTTCCGGTACCTTCGACGGATCGTTCCAGATGCGCAGGCGCACGGAATTCAGGCCGTACTCGTCGAGGAGCTCCAGCGGGTCTTTCACGGTCCCGTCCATATCCTTGAAGACGAGGCCCTTTTCCTCTTTCTCGGGTATGCTCGATATATCGGCTCCCTTAAAGAACCCGATTCCCTTTATCGGTCTGTCCACATCGGGTTTTTCGCCCATCTCGCTCTTACGCGCGCGCTTGACCTCGTACATATGCTTGTCGGCCATTACGAGATAATCGTCGGACGTGCGGTCTGAATCGGGATCCGTATAGATAACTCCGCTGCTCACCTCAATATTCCTCGAGGTCAAAGTGTCCTGAACGCGAGAAATGAACCTGTTTACCTTCTCCTCCGTAGCATAAGGGATAAATACCACGAACTCATCCCCGCCGAAACGGTACGCGTACGAATCACGGGGCTTGGAGGTCTTTATCGCCCGGGCGATCATCAGCAGTACCTTGTCGCCGAAATCATGTCCGTAGCTGTCGTTTATCTTTTTGAAATGATCGACGTCAAAGAAGCACATCGCGCAGACAATGCCGTCCCTGCGGTAATCCGCGAACTTCGGCACGATCATCTCATTGTAGGTTATTCTGTTATACAGGCCCGTCAGGACATCGCGGTTATAGAGACCTCTCATCCTCGCGGCCGCGTTTTCCAGCTGCGTCCGGATAAAGAGGTTCTGGAGTCTGTTGATGAATGTATTATGCGCGTCATAGAACAGCGGGTGGTCATACAGAAAATCGGGTTCCAAAAGTATGGTCGTTCCCACTCTCTGATCACGGAAATGGATCGGGAAGAACATGTAATCCCTGGGCCTGTCGGCCGACGCGAGATATTCTTTGACGTCCTTGAAATTCCTCACGGAATACAGACGCCTGCCATGGTCCTCTCCCGCCGCCACTACCAGGGAATCATGATCGAGCTTATCCTCCGAGAATCTGCTCTCGGGCATGGCTTCGAGGAGCGCCTTGTCCACACAGATGAATATGCCCGAGCAGTCCAGATTTCTGATATAGCTCACGAAACTCTCGATCAGTCCGCTTATATTGCGGCATTCGGCGAAGCGCTTCTCCAGCTCGAGGATGTGTTCCTCATGACGGTCCAGGTCCACGCGCCAGTCGATCTGCCACTTCGCGTAATCACGGTAATCCACCAGACCGGTATTCGGACATCCGCAGGTCTCGGCCGGAACGATCTCGCTCTGCATGTAAGTGTAGATATCGACCTTCTCATGGTTCATCAGCGCGTTCAGCACGTCAAAGGCGCGGTTTCCGAGCGTACCGCGGTTATGGTTCACGCTGGCGATCTGGGGCTTGTAATATGCGGCCTTGTCCAGATTGTCAAAACCCGTGACCCTGAAATCCTTCGGAACTTCATAACCCAGCCTCAGCGCCTCTTTGCACATGCCCGCGGCAATATTGTCATTCGCGCAGATAAAGACGTCGGGAAGCGGCTTCCCTGCCTCGATCCACTCGCGGAAATATCTGACTCCGGTGTCGAAACCATAGTCGCCGAACATATATGACTCTTCGGAAATAGGGAGACCTATCTCCCGCAGTGTCTCGCAGAAAGCCTCAAAACGCTGGATATTCTCGTAATTGTGCTCCGGTCCTCCGGCGAATACCATGTTCAGGCAGCCGTGCTCCTCGTACATATGCCTTACCATCGCGCGGATAAGGTTTTTATTGTCATTGCCGACATAATGAAAGCCCTCGACATAGTAAGAGATGCTCACGACAGGCACCTTCGAAGCCTTCAGTCTCTCCACGGTAGCTTCGATGACCTTGGGATCCTCGGTGTTCGAGCAGTCGAACACTATTCCGTCAAAAACGTTGAAATCTATCTGTTCATTAAGGGAATACTCGCCTTCGTTATACTTTTCGTCATGGCTCAGATTGCCGTTGGTGTTGAAAGTATAAAGGCATATGTCCACGCCCAGCTGCGCGGCTCTCTGCGTGATGCCCACAACCCATGCGTAAGTCACATATCTGCGCCATCCGTCGGTTATCAATGCGATCTTTTTCATGCTTTAAGCTTCTCCCTTCATACACTCCCATTATAGCACTACAGGCTTTTCTCAATACCCGAGAAAGCTCTTAAGCTTCGCGTCATTAATAAGCTGTTCTTTGCAAAGACCGAAGCTCCCGCCGGGAACTATCTCCAGATAACGGTCCAGGAACTCATCGTATGTTTTTGCCTCAAAGCAATGCGGCGTGATAAAGAATTCTCTTCCGCCGCCCGTAACGCGGTCGCCGGCCTGTACATCAACCTTGTAGTCACCCGACTCCAGCTTTGAGAATTGATACCGTTCCAGATACCATCCGTGAAGATCAACATGCCCGAACTCAGGCTGATATACATCCACAACGGGATTCGCGCGGAGCGCCGCGTTCTGGTAATCATTCTCCACATGCCTGATGAATTCTTCCGCGGTAGGACAGTTGCAGACATATTCGCCGTTCTTTCCGCCGTAATCTCTTACGAATTCCCAATCCCCTTTAACCTTTTTTATCACGTAACGGCAGGCCTTATCGAGCGCTGCCCTGTCGGCCCAGCGATAATCCTTTTTGACATTCCCGAATGCCTGATCGAGGTATACGCCGATATCCATTCCCATACTGAATTTCTTATCGGGATTGGAATTGCGGACGGATTCTTCCGTGTACTTACACAGGAAATCAATAAACTCGTCCGCTGTGCTTCCGTCCTTCCATTCATTGATCTGCCTGTAGTTCATGATCATCCCGTGATCCTGGCCGAAAACATACTGCCCGTGAACGGGCGTGATGATCCATTCCCCGCTCTTCTTCATCTGGGTAACGGTTGCCCACGGATAATCCTTGCGGAGCTTCTCAAGCGCTTTTTCGTAATAAACCTTGATATCCGTTCCGTATTTGAATTTCTCCGGATCGGCCGAAGGATCCCTGTTCAGCTTCCTTTCTAGCCGCAGCTCTTTTTCCTCTTCCTGTTTCCGCTCAAAGGTATCGTCAGGGCTCAGCGGCGTCCATGCCCACACCCGGTCGATACTGTGCTGCGCGAGAGCCGGCGCGTAGATAAATGTCCCCTTTGCCTTTACATATTTGGTATTATACTTTTCCCATCTTCCGGCGCCCAGTCCTCCGTCTGCCAGTATCAGAAGGCAGTACTGATCGTCTTTCGGATATTTACCGTCTCTTGTGGACTTGAAGTCCTTGAACACTACCGAGCAGACGCCTTCTCCCTCAGGGCCGATATTGATCCAGTTGATCTCACTGTTCTCCAGGCAGTTTGTAAGATCGTCCTTGTCCAGCGTATGCCATTTCGCGACTTCTTCGGGCTGAACGGTATCCGCGGTCCCGCGGATGAATTTGCCGGATATCTTCTTTCCTTTGCCGTTATTATCGCCCGGCCACCATTCTCCTCCGGTATAGCGTCCGTCCTTCAGTTCAAGCAGGCAGAATTCGCCGTGTTCCGGCAGATAGTTTTTTTCAAAATTGTGGAACTTATTAAATGACAGTCTCAGTTTTTTGTGATCGCAGGTGAACATAGTATCCTCACTCCTTTTAAACTATATTTTACCACCTTTCGGTGAGATGCAAAAACACATTTAAGTCAATGCTGAAGCTCCGTATTGATCACGCTGATATCCTTCTTCAGCGCGCGGTACTGTACAACTATCATTATCACGTGCGCCGCGAGATACCCGAGACAGGTCGAGACAAACGCTTCGGGGTGGCGCTGGAGCTGCCAGAGCAGGATAGTTATCAGCATGCACACACCGCCCGTAACCAGGCAGTAGATTATGCTCTGGATCACAAATCCGATCCTTTCGAACTCGTAGATAAAGGTCATCACCGCGAAGGTCGCGCCGATGAGGCCGTAAAGCAGTATATTGACATACGCGGCCAATGCCGCGGTAGGGAACAGCGCCATGAAATCCGGCGATATTGAGCAGAAATCCTTCGCTCCGGCCGCGTTCGCGACGAAGTCTATGATCAGATTTATCATAAGTCCCGCAAAGGCTGAGAACGCGAAGCTTATCGCGCCTCTTTTGAGAATATCTTTTATCATCCCCGTCATTCTCCTTTCCTGTTCTGAAGAAGCAGTTCCTTGAGCTTTGCCACGTTCCGCCTCGAAGAATATGTTTCGTACCCGTTCTTCATCGTAACTTTTATCGTTCCCGTAAGGCTCATATCCAGGCTCTTTATCTTTTTGTAATTAACTATCTCCGATTTGGATATCCGCACAAAATGCAGGCTTTCGTATTCTTTCTCGAGCTCGTAGAGCTTTTGCGGTACGGAATAGCGTTTCGCCGCGTCCATCGCGATCACACGCTGGCCTTCCGCGTAGAACGAAAACACCTCCGCGGGGCGTATCATGCAGCGGTTCCCCGCTTCATCAATGCCCTTAATGGTCGAATCGAAAAAAGAGTGCAGCTGTTGTACCACACCTTTTACTTCTTCGTTCATCCTGTCATTGCAGACATGAATCTCTATTTCTTTGTATCTCTCATCAATTTCCGGTCTGATCTGCACTGTCGCACCTCACGTCCTGAACGGCAAAACGCCGCGTAATCGCTCTTAATTGAATATTAAGTCTTTTACGCGGCGCGTGCAAGAACAGATTAAACGTATGCTTTATTTGTCGGTCCTCATTTTTGCCCTGAATGTGAGCACCGCGAGGGCCATCGCGATCACGGCGGCACCGCTTACGATCAGGAGCGGCTTTCCGAACGAGTCAAAGCTGAAATCGAGAGCGATGCAGCTGCGCTCAACTTTGGTGCAGTAAATAAAGGGCAGGTATTTGCAGATCTTGTAAATGGTGCCGCCCACGCCTTCCGCGTCGAAGAATACTCCGCCGAGGAAGGTTCCGACCGAAACGATGACCGAACAGATGCCGGGAGCCGCCTTTTCGGTGAACAGCGAACCCGCGATGAGTCCTATCGAAATGAACATCAGCGCCGAAGGAATGCTCGCGAGCACCGCGAACAGGAGGCCGCTGATTTCAAGATCAACATTGGTCATGTTCGCGATGATGATCGATACGCCCAAAGTCAGGACAGATTGAACTATCGCGATCAGAACCATCGGGATCATGTATCCGTTCGTGAAATCCCTGCTCTTCATCGGCGAAGAGAAAAGTCTCATCAGGAATGAGCTGGTGCGGTCCGTCGCCACGAGGATCGCCGTGAACAGCATTACAAAGGTATGTCCGAACATTATGATGCCGCCCGAAAGATTATCGATCCTGAATGTCGTCATGCCAGCTTCTGCGGGAATGCTCTCGTTTACCACGGACATGACTATCAGCATTACCAGCGGGAACGCGATGCAGAAGATATAGCCGAGCGCGTCTCGCGAAAGTTCTATAAGATTTCTTTTTGCAAATGTCAGTGTTCTGTTCATATCATTATCCCTCCGCAACCGAAACAAATACATTTTCAAGGCCCTTCTGACCTGTTTTTTCCTCAAGCTCCGCAAGTGTTCCGGTCATGATGATCTTGCCCGCGATCATGATCGCGATCCTGTCGGCCAGTGCCTCGGCCTCCTCCATGTAATGCGTCGTGAGGATGATCGTGCGGCCCTTTTTCAGCTTTTCTATCGCCTTCCAGAGCTCCCTGCGCGCCAGAACGTCCAGCCCGAGCGTGGGCTCGTCGAGGAGTATTACCTCGGGATTGCCGATGATCGCCATCGCGATCGAAAGGCGGCGCTGCCATCCGCCCGAAAGCTTGCACGAGTGAGTCTTTCGCACTTCCTCAAGTTTGAAATCCTCTATGACTTCCTCCACCTTGGCATTGATCTCCTTTTTCCCGTATTTCTTCGGATCAAGATAGATCTCAGCCATGAAGCGCAGGTTTTCCTCAACCGTAAGGTTTCTGGCTATCGCGGTATCCTGAGTGGATATCCCGACGATCTCCTTTACTTTCTCCCTGTCAGCCACAACATCGTATCCACCGACCTTCGCGGTTCCGCCCGTGGGCTTCGTAAGGCACGAGAGCATCTTTATCGTCGTGGTCTTTCCGGCACCGTTGACACCAAGCAGCGCAAGCATCTCGCCGTCATTTACCGTGAGGCTGATGCCGTCCACCGCATGCTTCTCTCCGTAGTACTTTGAAAGATTGTTCAATACTATCTTTTCCATGTCATTATCCTTTCGCTTAAAGCTGCAGAAGCTTTTTCCTTTGCTACGCGCTCAATATACGTTATCCGCGCGGGAAATGGAACAGTTTTGACATGAGCGGTAGGAGGGAGCATATGAACGGTAAAAATGAATTTGGAACACCCGAAATCTGGAAACCAAAACGCTTGACAAAGTTTCCCAAGACGAGTATAGTGGACAATGCTTTTGCCCGGAAGGCGGTTCCTTAGGGACGGAAGCAAAGTATTATATAAGGCAGACAGGGAACAGTTATGAAAAAAGT
>JAFZKM010000175.1 GCA_017553665.1 Lachnospiraceae bacterium | reverse complement strand
GATGAGAACTGTCCTTTTCCGGTTCTCACCGGTATTCTCCTCAATATACTTCACTGCGCGCTTCAGCAGTTCATCCATATCCAGAGGGCGTTTGAACAGTTCGAGCACAGCGGGCTCGGGAATGATCTTCACTACGGCGTTGTATTCATCCTGGTCGCCTATCATTATGATCTTGCGGTCACGGTCATTGGCCTTATCCTTCAGGTAAACAAGCGCCTCCCGTATCTCATCGAGTTCTTCGCACAGAAACAGCACGAATAGTTCGGTATCTTCGCGCAGTTCCTTTAATTCGCGTATCTCGGTATGAAAGAATTCGGCTCTGAGTCCTATATCGCACATCTTCCTGCAAAGACTTTTCGCAAGGAATGAATCGCTGTGACAGATAACGGCCACATCTCCGTTCATCGACATTTTCTTCTTATCAAGTGCCATTTCCGCTTTCCTCCGTGTCTGCCGCAGGCATCATCTCTGCCTGAGCAGATCCCTGATCCCATCCCAGTCCAGCCTCATAAGGCTGCGGTTGATATTCCTGATGAGTTCGGTATCTTTCTCGTTTATTCTATATCTTTTAAGACTTTCAAGCAGGTCATCCATCAGACCGTAGTCCATCATCCCCGCGACCTCGGACAGCGTCTGGAAGGCTTCTTCAAGCTCAGCGCCGGTCAGTTCAGTCTTCTTCTCTTCCTCCGGCACGTCCAGTCTGCCCAGCCTCATTTCAAGCGCGCCGTACATCTCAAGCAGCCTGTCGTTATGCGCTTCGATAAAGTCAGCGTCCTCAGCTCTTCCCGCGTCCTCGAGCGCCTTCGCCGCCGCTGAAAGCTCCGCGGCTCCGATGATCCTCGCCGCGCTTTTTAAACCGTGCACCTTGACTGTATATGATGGGAAATCCTTTGTCTCAAAACTCTGTCTGATCTCGTCGATGCTTTCCTTTGCCGACTTATAGAACACCGTCAGCACACCCATAAAGCTGTCAAAGGAGCCGCAGTTCTCTATTCCTCCGTCAAGATCCAGTCCGGGAATATCTCTCAACCATTCATATCCGGCATTCACTTCCATCACAGGGTACCTCCTCTTCGGTTCCGGACCGGCGCACCGGTCTCCTTCTCAGGTACAAAGCGCCGCGGTTATGATCGCCGCGGCGCGTAGTGAGCCTTTGGATATCCGTTTTACGCAAGCTCCAGCGCAACTTCCATCATGTTCCTGAAGCTGGTCTGTCTGTCCTCTGCCGAAAGAGCTTCCTCCTTGAAGAGATGGTCGGAAATGCTGACCATGCAGAGCGCGTGCTTCTTAGCCTTCGCAGCGTTCATATACAGAGCGGCAGCCTCCATCTCGATACAGATGCAGCCCATCTCCGCCCAACGCTCGTTAACGCGGTCCAGACCGTTATAGAATACGTCGGAAGATACAACGTTGCCGACTTCATATTTAACGCCGAGCTTCTCGGCAGCCTCAACAGCCTTGCGCAGAAGGCCGAAGTCCGCGATCGGAGCATAATGTCCGGGAAGATCGAACGAAGCGACATAATTCGAATCCGTGCAGGCGCCCTCAGCGATAACGAGGTCTCCGAGCTTAAGATCGGTGCGGTACGAGCCCGCGGAACCGATACGGATGATATTCTCAACATCATAGAAATTGAACAGCTCGTAGGAATAGATTCCTATCGAAGGCATGCCCATTCCGTGGCCCATAACGGAAACGGGCTTTCCCTTGTATGTTCCGGTATAACCGTACATGTTGCGGACGGTATTGAAGCATACGGGATTCTCAAGATAATTCTCCGAAATGAACTTAGCGCGCAGCGGATCGCCCGACATCAGGACTGTTTTCGCGATATCGCCTTTATTTGCGGCATTATGGGGTGTACTCATGGTAAATAAACCTCCTCCGTGTAATTTTGTTTCCCGTATTACATTCACTGTACTGCAGGAAACGGTACTCTGTAATTTTACCATCTTCTTTGCGTTTAGGCAATAGAACGGTTCTTTTTCTCCATCACAAGACCTCTCGCGATCGCGATGATCGGAGCAAGTATATTATTGACTCCGTAGAAAACGGCGAATATGTTCATGCTGGTCAGGAAATCGGCCGGCAGTATACCGAAAGCGACAACATCCGGAGCCTCGTTCCATATCTGAACGGTTACGAGATGAAGCGCGAAAAGAACGACATTAATGATCAGGAATATGGAGCCGAGCTTTACCGCTGTCGTCCCCCTGATCCCGGGCTTTGTCTCGCAGAAAATGTATTTATAGGCAAAATACATGGCAAACGCCGTAAGATAGTTGAGCCAGAGCACTATGCCGTACATCAGGCAGCCATGAGCAAAGTCAAGGACGAAAATGCCCCAGAAGCAGGCCGCGAAACCGATCATGCCCATCAGGAGGCATAAAGCCCTCAGCAGTCCGAAGGTGCGGAGCCTCCAACCGAACAGTCCCCTGTCATCCACGCAGGGAAGCGCGGAGCCCTTTTCCCCGATGACCTTCGAATAGCGGATCGACAAAAAGCCGACGCCGATAAAGATCACTCCGGCGAGCAGCATATCAAGCGGGAAAAGCGGCGAAACATAGCCTTCGATGAGCCTGTCGTACTCTCCGAGCGCGACTCCGATCCCCACATACGCGGCTGTTATCACGCCGAGAACGATCATCACGATACCGCCCGCGCACCATTTCGAGGCACGCGCCTTTACGCTCTTCGCGCGGTAAGCTCCGTTCGTGTATATCAGGAAAAAGATGAAAGAGGCTCCTGTCAGGTAAAGCGGGAGCATCCTGACCGTCTGCGTCAGCGCCATGTCCGGCGAATTGCTCGCGACGCTTCCGATCATGTTCCATAATTCGTAGTTTATCTCCCAGAGAGCAAAAGCGCCGGGAACAAACGCAAGTATCGAGAAAAACATGTAAAAACGCCGCTCCCTGCGGGCGTCTTTACCGAGTTCAGACTTTATGCGGTCATTGCGTGTAAGATATGCTGCCATCAGTATTCCACCCACTTAACGAAATCGCCTTCGTCCCTTTCATTAAGATAAAGATGCTCGATGCCGAAATCTCCCGAGGCATTCTTAAGAGTAACGAGCGAAGCGCCGATAAGCGCGAACTCCTCACTGTAATCAACACCGGAATAGTCAAGGCCCGGAGCGATATTGGCGTAGTAGAGCTCCTTTCCGCTCTTAACGCCCATTCCGAAGGTCACGCCCGAAGGAGTGGTAAAGGTCCAGTCGTCGGCGTGATCGTGTCCTATGAAGACAGCCTTCACATTGTTCTTAAGACAGATGTCCTCTGTGGCTCGACAATATTTTGAAGGAGCGAAGCCCTCGATATTGAAGAATTTTGACTTGTATCCCGCAGCCCCGGCCGAGATCGCGTCCCACGCGAGATCGTAATCCGCCTGCGCGATATGATAATAACAGATGACCGGTACATCTTTTCCCACCGCGTCATGCTCCGCCGTCATCCACTCGAACTGGTCGTCGCGCAGATAATCGTATGTAAGATCGAAATCCGCCGCGCCGTCGCGGTAGCTCGCGCCGCTGTCCAGATTGGTTATCTGCCAGGCCGCGCTGCCGTCGAGGTTCAGAAGATTGATGACATAATTGCTGCGCTCATGCACATCGTCGTTGTCTATCTCGGTATAAAGGGAATACGGCGCTTTGAGAAACTGCTTTGAGAGCCAGTTGGGATTGTATGTGGACTGACGGTCGTGATTGCCCCAGATGATCGCGTAGGGTATCTCCGTTCTTGTCATGAAATCGATAAAGCTTTTTACGGCCGTTTTATTCGTGAGCATAAAGGTATCGCCGGTCACCTCGATCAGGTCTATCTTGCCGGCATGGGCGACCGCCTCGTTGATCACCTTGCGCAGGTACCGCTCGCTTCCGTAATCCTCGTCGCCTACCTGTGTGCCGCCGTGCCAGTGGATGTCCGTGAGCTGAAGGATCGTGAAGCCGTCGTGATAATCCATGGTCTTCACGTAATCACCGAGATGATTCCTGTATGAAACGGTCTTTTTCGCGCAGCCCGCGAGCAGCGAAACGGCGAGCGCGCAGATGACCGCCATTGAGACAATTCTTTTGAGCATAGTTGTAAGCCTCCTCCGCTTTTATAGTAACATCCCGGCCGCGATCAGCGCTGGAAAAGGGCGTGTATAACCGTACTTCCACGCCCGGTCCGCCCGAAGGCGGAAAGTTTTCTGCAGACAGGATTTTTGCATCGAAATGCGATCAGATGGTTTCGAACAATCAACATTAACGCTTAAATAAATAACGGCATAACCATGGAACCGCAACCATAAACGATCACGTACGCCAATACGTATCCGGATAAAAATCCATAAGGGCCCTGCTGCACGGAAAATCTGGCTTATCAGAGTTCCACTTCGAACTCAACTGTCTGATTGTACTTGTCGAGCGCGATCTGCATCTCCGACACTTCGGAATCGATGCGCTCGTACTCTTTTTTGATAAGTTCGAGGTCATAATTGATGTAGCGGTATTCGGGCGCCGTTTTCCTGGTGGAATACAGGCCGGAATTCATTCTCGTCTTGGGCTGCTGTTTGCGCATTTCGTCCAGAACAGCCTTGCGGCGGTTAAGCTGCGCCATTTTCACGAGGATGGTGTCAACAGTCATCTGCCTGCCGCCTACCGTAACCTCGTTGGTGCAGTTCGTGACATTGAGAGCGTGCTTGATCTTCACGATCTGCTCGTCAATCTCCTCAATATTCTTTGCTACCTGAGCATAGTCATAATCTGGGATCACGGGCTCCTCGTCGAGCGCAGCCACGTAGGTATGCCCTTCCTGCTCCTTCGAACGCCAGAATTCCTTGTCCTCGTTGAGCTTTCTTAAAACCTTATTCGCGTAAGCCGATGTCATCTTAGCCATGTCTTTTTCTCCTCCGTGTTTTTATCAGAACTGTTCGCTCACAAAAATGTTCTTGTCGACAAAGAGCCGTCTGATCATATCTTCGTTCGCGTTGACCGCAACGTCCTTTCGAAGCATCGCTTCCTCGAACGTCAGGCAGCCTACGGCCAGTTGTCCGAGCGTTCTTTCGTTGAGCTCGAGGTCCGCGCTGTCCGCGTCAACGCGCGTCACGCTGTCCTTCGTCACTCTGAATACAGCGTTGTTCTCTTCGATCAGCTCATCCGCCACTTTGATCGTAAGATCACAGTCCGCGGGCTTACGGATCGTCTCCAGCAACTTCTCAGCGTTGATCACCCTGATCATAAAGCACTGGCTCGGAGCCTTCCCTATGTCATAAGCGGCCGGCGATTCAACGATCCTGAGCAGGTCAATGCCCTTCGGGAGCCTGATCTCGATCGAGCCGTAATCGGCCTCAAATCTCGCAAGGAAACCGAGGATCGCGTAAAAGCCGTCACGGCAGGTCCATGCGCACTCATTGACCTGAAGTATAGCCGCCGGATCGTGCCTTATATCGGTAAAGATAATATATGCAACGGGCTTTCCTTCCCGCTTCATTACATACGCAAACTTCCTGTCAATGTAGAGTTTGTCAACCTTCAGGCGCTCCTGCATCTCCTTTTCGCTGCGTGCGTGCGAAAGATTGAACTTCGGAGCAAAGCTCTCATATACGGTCATAAAGTCGGTGACCGGCTCACCCTGCTTCCATCTGTATACCTCTCCGTCAAAGCGGTATCTGCTCAGATGTCCGGGCTTCAGGTTATATTCGTTCCAGGGCGTCAGAACCTCATAGCCCTGCTTTCTGTAGAACTCATGCTTGAACGGATACAGCGTTGAGATCACTTCCCCGTTCGCGTACGCGCCCTTTAAGAGCTCTTTGAAAATGGCCTTTACTCCGCCGGTGCTGCGGTACTCGGGAAGAGTCGCGACACCTCCGATACCGCCCGCGATGACCGTCTTTCCGTCCAGGTAGAAATTATATCTGTTGTTGATTATCCTGCACATCAGCGTTCCGTCATCATCGAAGGCTCCCCAGTCCTCGACAGTATCCGCGATGCACTTTTCCTTCTCGGCTTCCGTATCCTCCACTCTCATGTGGAAACAGTACACTGCCGTCAGATACGCTTCGTATCTCTCTTCTCCGACTAACTTACGAACTTCCATAAACCCACCTCTGTCAATAAAAAATCATTCCGAAACGAGCGCCCTGTACGTGCTCTTTATCTTTTCGATGGCCGTGATCAGCAGCAGATCGCGCTCCACGCTCTTCGGACGCGTGGACAGCGTTTTGTCACAGCATTCCTTGGTTATCTGATAGATCGGCGCGTCCTTAAGCTCGTCTCCGCCCGCCAGATGAAGCGCGGTTATGTTCTTTACCGTGCGGACAAACTCGCGCGTCTTCTGATCCGAAGATTCCGTCAGCATCTTGGCAAACCCCATGATCGCCGTCTCCTCCGGTGATACTATCTTCAGATTATGCGTCTTCAGGTCGGCAAGAGTGGAGTACTTTCGCCCGTCAACCGTGTACTGGCGGAAAGTATAGGTCTTTACGTCCTCATCCTCCTCCGGGGCCATCGTTTTCCGGAGTTCTTCCAGGATCTTCATGTCTTTGTCTTTTCCCGACTTCATTTTTCCTCCGTTCCGATCGTCTTATCTGTGCTCGTACTTTTGCTTTTCTCAAGTCTTTTGCCCACATATGCATTACTGTATAATTTTATCAGGAAAAGCGCAGACAATCAAGCCGTGATACGCAAATGTGCATTAAAAAAGGACCTCTAAAAGAGGTCCTTCATTTCCACGCTCTTCCCTACATTGTTCTCATCATAGAGATACATCGGCAGGGTATTTGCCGTCTCGGGCGTCATCTCCCTGCGGTCATCGGGTATCATGGGCGTAAAGCCCTTTCCCGAAAGGATGCATTTTACAAAGTCGTCTATGGAATTTAAAGGCTCGTCAAAGAGCATGCCGCAGGGCGTGTCTTCAAGCATCTTCACATCATGCATGTCCGAGCCCGAGGTCATGAGAATGCCGCGGTCCTTGCAGAAATTGTAGGCAAGGATGTCCTGATAGGGCGGATTGCCGAAGTTGCAGACCTCCATCGCGTCGCACTGGAAAGGATGGAGATTCACCTGCGTTACATATCCCCTCTCCCTGAAGGGATGGGCACCGACTACGCAGCCTCCCGCCTCGCGGATGTGCTCGTAATACTCTTTATGATCCCATGTAAGCATCTCGGGATGGGCCTTCAGCCAATCCTTGTCGAGGCCGTACACCAGATATTCATCGGGTCTGAAGCATTCCTCCCAGCCGAAGAAGACCTTAAAGCCGAGTTTGTCGGCCTCGTCCTTCGCTTCCTCATAGCCCCTGCAATACGCGTCAATGTAATCGGGCCAGGGCAGGTCCCTCGAAGGCGCGGTATTGCCGCGGAAGAAATGATCGGTGATGATCACTCCGTCATAGCCCTTCTCGATCAGGGGCCTGATGTAGTCCCGCCCGTGAGTCCTGCCGCAGGCGCTCGACTCGCAGGTGTGCATGTGGATCTCGTACTTGTACTGTTTCATTTCCTGTCCTTCTCTCTTAAGGTAGTCACGCCTCAACAACACTTCGGCGTGACCACAGGCAGCGCTTCGCACTGCCTCGGAACCTGAAAAAGTGAATTGAACATTTTCACTTTTTCAAAACGGTTCCGAGGTTGCACTTTATAATACAAAGTGCAACCTGTTAGTGATGGAACAACCTCATTCCGGTAAACGCCATCACCATGCCGTATTTGTTGCAGCAGTCAATGACAGCGTCGTCGCGTACGGAGCCGCCGGGCTGGGCAATGTATTTCACGCCGCTCTTAAATGCCCTCTCGATATTGTCGCTGAAGGGGAAGAACGCGTCGCTGCCGAGCGAAACATTCCCTACTGTCTTAAGATACTCCGTCTGCTCCTCAACTGTAAAGGGCTCGGGACGTACCGAGAAATATTTCTGCCAGTTGCCGTCAGCACATACATCCTCTTCGTTGTGGTTGATGTAGCCGTCAATGACATTGTCGCGGTCGGGGCGCTTGATATCGTCCCTGAAAGGAAGGTTAAGAACCTTGTCGCTCTGACGCAGGAACCAGGTGTCGGCCTTGCCGCCCGCAAGTCTGGTGCAGTGGATTCTTGACTGCTGGCCCGCGCCCACGCCGATAGCCTGTCCGTCGGTCGCGAAGCATACCGAATTGGACTGCGTGTATTTAAGCGTGATGAGCGAAATGATCAGGTCGCGGACTGCCTCCTCGGGAAGGTTTTTGTTCTCCGTAACGATATTCGAGAGCAGCGCGCGGTCGATCTTAAAGTTGTTGCGGCCCTGCTCGAAGGTGATGCCGTAAACCTGCTTTGTCTCAACCTCTTCGGGCACATAGGCGGGATCGATCTCAACGATATTGTAATTGCCGTTTCTCTTGCTCTTTAAGATCTCGAGCGCCTCGGGAGTGTATCCGGGTGCGATGATGCCGTCCGAAACCTCGCGCTTGATAAGAGTCGCGGTCAATGCGTCGCAGACATCCGAAAGAGCCACCCAGTCGCCGAACGAGCACATTCTGTCGGTTCCTCTGGCTCTCGCGTACGCGAGCGCAAGGGGTGAGCTCTCAAGGCCTTCGATATCGTCGACAAAACATGCTTTTTTAAGCTTATCCGACATAGGAGTTCCCACCGCAGCGGAAGTGGGGCTTACATGCTTGAACGAGGTGACCGCGGGCAGGCCGAGCGCTTCCTTGAGTTCCTTTACGAGCTGCCATGAATTGAAAGCGTCAAGGAAATTGATATAGCCGGGGCGTCCGTTAAGGATCTTTATCGGAAGTTCACCGCCGTTCTTCATGTAGATCTTAGCGGGCTTCTGGTTGGGGTTGCATCCGTATTTAAGTTCAAATTCAGTCATCTTTCTATCCTCTCTTTTCTTCCCTTTATTCGTGAGCTGCGCATTAAGCTCGGTTCTTGTTGATGATCCTGGTCTCCTTCGCGCCTGTCGCGAGGTCGCGGGCGCATACATAGAGCGAAACCTTATTGTCGGCGTCGAGCGAGTTCCAGATTTCGTTCGTGAACTCGTCGATATCGTTCGGGACCGCTACTCTCTCGGGTTCGCCCGTAAAGGTAGGGATCGGATTGCCGTCATGATTGTAGGTGTGAATGAAATGTCCGAGACCCGCAAGAGGCGCGTACGAATATGTGTAGCGGCTGCATGCGCTGCCCTCGGGATCCGCGCTCTTTAAGATGTTCATCTTGTAGGCAAAGCCCTCCTTGCCGAAGTTCAGCACCGCGCTGATCCTGGGCGTGAAATTGGGCGCGTCGGGCTCGAAGCATCTGGTGTTCAAGGCTGCTTCAAACAAGAAAGCTTCCATTGACGGATCCGCCGCCGCATTGCCGTAATAAGCTTCCATGAAGTCATAGACCGTGTCTGTCTGGTCTCCGTTGGTTACGATCATGTTGTCTCCGATGCAGCGCACGGGTGAATAGATCACGAGGCTCGGATCCTCAAGCTTGGCCTGATCGAAGGCATGAATGATGATGCCGTCCTCCGTCTCGTCAAAAACCCTGTTTCTGCTGTTCGTGCTGCGCCCCATGATAAAGTACGCAGTTACGGCCTTTTTGCCGTCCGCGGACAGACCCGCGACAATTCCGCGTCCCACGTAGGTATTGCCCTTTACGGTCTCCGCAAAGCTC
>JAFZKM010000017.1 GCA_017553665.1 Lachnospiraceae bacterium | reverse complement strand
TTGGTGTTTCGAGGAAACAGGTGACGAGGTGGCTTCGGGAAGGCAGTTCGGAGCGTTTGTAAGAGACGAGATCCTTACTCCTCTCGGAATGCTCAGTACTTCGTTCGACATGCTTCCGGGCTTTAAGGACAGGATGACCGAGCGATATGAGTACGATCCAGAAACAGGCGGAATAAAGGTGCTTGAAGGTATTCATCTGGGACTCGGAGACTATCCCGAGCACGCGCATTGGGAGTCGGGCGGAGCGGGACTTCTTTCGACGATCGATGATTTCGCGAAGTTCGGCATGATGCTCGCGAACGGCGGAAAGCTCGGAAATGTAAGGATCCTGAGCGAGAACACCGTTAAATACATGCGCACGAACGCGCTTACCGATGAGATCAAACAGCGGGACATGAACTGGGGCTCGACATTGGGACACGGCTATAACTGCCTGATGAGGATCCTCGAGCATCCCGAGATCCAGGGCACGATAGCGCCCGCCGGCGAGTTCGGCTGGGACGGCTGGATGGGCACGTATTTTACCATTGAGCCCGTATCGAAGTCCGTGATCCTGTTCTTCATCCAGAAGGCCGGCGCGGGCTGCGACGACCTCACGAGGAAGGTAAGGGCGATCGCGTACGGGAAATATCTGAGCGAATGAAATGTGCCGTGCCGTTCGGTGCCGGCGAAGAAGGAAGATATTATGCAGTTTAACAGGATCGAAACGCCCCTTAAGGACGTATATATTTTAGAGCCGAAGGTCTTCGGTGACCACCGCGGGTGGTTCTGCGAGACCTGGGCGAAGCGCGACCTCGAGGCAGCCGGACTTCATTATGATTTTGTCCAGGACAATCAGAGCTTCTCTGCGCAGAAGGGGACGCTGCGCGGGCTGCATTTCCAGAGGGGAGAGGCTTCGCAGGCCAAGCTTGTTCGCTGTACGAGAGGCGCGATCCTTGATGTGGCGGTGGACCTGCGGCATGAGTCGCCGACTTATAAGCAGTGGACCTCGGTAGAGCTCTCTGCGGAGAATAAGCTGGAATTCCTGATTCCGCGCGGTTTTGCGCACGGCTTCGTGACACTCACGGACGATGTGGAATTCCTCTACAGAGTGGACAATTATTACGAGCCCGGGACCGAAGCGTCGATCAGGTATGACGATCCGGAGTTTGGGATCGATTGGGGATTTAAGGACGGGGAGAAGCCGATCCTCGCGGCAAAGGACGAGGCGGCGCCGTTTTATAAGGACTACGGCATCCTGTTCTGATACTTTGTTTTTTACGGGATTTGGTCCCGTGAGAATATATTTGCGATGATCTTTATCGCGGCAAGGGAGATTTTAGAATATGCAGAATTTCTGGGACAGCGGCGTTTGGGGAACGGTCAATCTGGCGGCGGTACTTATGGTCAGCCTTATTGTCGCTAACGCGCTCAAAAAGACACTCAAGTTTTTACGCAGATCGCTCATTCCGACATCGGTACTCGGCGGTCTGCTTTTACTGCTCACGGGCGTGGTTTTCCGCCTGATCACGGGCAATGTCATGCTCGACACCGAGTTCTTCGGAGGCAGCGGCCTGAACATGGCGGAGACGATCACCTATCACTGCCTCGCGCTCGGTTTCATCGCGACGGTGTTCAAGCACCAGGGTGAAAAGAGGAGCAAGGATCGCACTCGCGAGATCTTCAACACCGGCGTGACCACGGTTTCGACCTACCTTCTTCAGGGCGTGCTCGGTCTCGGCATCACGATCGTCTGGGCCATGCTTTCTTCCGAAATGTTCTCGGCGGCAGGCATTCTGCTCCCGTTCGGATACGGACAGGGAACCGGCCAGGCGCTTAACTACGGAAGCATCTATGAGGCAGATTACGGTTTCGCGGGCGGCAAGAGCTTCGGTCTGACCGTTGCGGCGATGGGCTTCTTGAGCGCTGCGATCGGCGGCGTGATCCATCTGAACGTGATGCGCAGGCGCGGAAAGTTTACCGGCGGTTTTGAGGAGACCGCGGAGCAGTTCTCGTCCGACGATATCCAGAAGGCTACCGAGATCCCGATGAACGGAAGCATTGACAAGCTGACCGTTCAGCTCTCTTTCGTATTCGGCACCTACGCGGTGACGTATCTCGTGATCCGCGGCCTCGGGAACCTCATTCCTTCGTTCAAATCCGTGCTTTACGGCTTTAACTTCCTGTTCGGCGTTATCTTCGGATCACTGATCAACATGATCCTGAACAGGATGACGAGAAAGACGCGCATCATTCAGCGCGAATATGTCAATGAATTCCTGATGAAGCGCATCAGCGGCTTCTTCTTTGACCTGATGATCGTGGCGGGCTTCGCGGCGATCCGCATCGAGGTCATCGGACAGTACTGGCCGGTACTGCTCACGATCGGTATCGTCGGCGCTGTTTCGACCTATCTTTACAATAAGCTTGTCGCGAAGAAGCTCTTCGAGAAATACGGCGAGGAGCAGTTCATGGCAATGTACGGAATGCTGACCGGAACCGCCAGCACCGGTATCGTACTCCTGCGCGAGATCGACAGGAATTTCGATACTCCCGTGGCCGAGAACCTTGTATATCAGAACTTCCCGGCTATCGTGTTCGGTTTCCCGATGATGCTGCTCGCGGCGCTCGCGCCCAAGCAGCCGGTAATGACCTGGATCATCGTTCTCGCGTTCTTTATCGTGATGAACGTGATACTGTTCAGGAGCTTTATTTTCAAGCGCAAGAAGTAACTTTAACAATAGGGAAACGGCGGTGCGCCCGGCGTTTCCCTTGTATTTCCATGGGGGCTTAAACTATGTATGATTATCTGATCGTGGGTGCGGGTATTTTTGGCGCTGTTTGTGCGAGAGAACTGACCGACGCGGGGCATTCCTGCCTCGTGATCGACAAAAGGGATCACATCGCGGGCAACGCGTATACGGCCAATGAGAACGGCATTATCGTGCATGAATACGGCGCGCACATTTTCCATACTTCGATCAAAGAGGTCTGGGACTATGTGAACCGTTTCGCCGAGTTCAACAATTATATCAATTCGCCCGTGGCCAGATACGGCGACGAGCTCTACAACCTGCCCTTCAACATGAATACCTTCAGCAAGATGTGGGGCATTGCGACGCCCGACGAGGCGCGGAAGATCATCGATGACCAGATAAGAGAGCTGAACATCGGCGAGCCGAAGAACCTCGAGGAACAGGCGCTGAAGATGGTCGGCCGCGATGTCTACGAGAAGCTGGTAAAGGGCTACACCGAGAAGCAGTGGGGCCGCAAGTGCAGCGAGCTGCCTTCGTTCATTATCCGCAGGCTGCCTCTCAGGTTTACGTTTGACAACAATTATTTCAATGACCGTTACCAGGGCATCCCGATCGGCGGCTACACCGCGATGATCGCGAAGATGCTCGAGGGCGTGGAAGTAAGGCTCGGGTGCGATTATTTCGACATGAAGTCCGGCTGTGATGGCAGAAAAGAAGACGGCGATATGGCAGGAACCAGGGACCCGGAGTCGGGCAGGCCTGTCGGCGGTAAGGGAAAGGCAGACCTCAGTAATAATAACCGGTGTGCCGGACTCGGTATCGCGCGCCATGTGATCTACACGGGCCCGATCGATGAGTTTTTCGGCTACAGCGCGGGCACTCTCGAATACAGGTCGCTGCGATTTGAGAAGGAGACTCTTCCCACCGACAATTTCCAGGGCTGCGCGGTCGTAAATTACACCGCGTCGGATGTGCCTTATACGCGCATCATCGAGCACAGACATTTCGAGTTCGGAAAGCTCTATGGCGGCGACGACACGCCGCATACGGTGATCACAAAGGAATATCCCGCGGCCTGGAAGCCCGGCGATGAGCCTTATTATCCGGTCAATAACGACAGGAACAACGAGATGTACGCGAAATACGCGGAAATGGCTGAGAGTTGCTCCGATGTGACCTTCGGAGGCCGCCTCGGCTGCTACAAATACTATGACATGGACAAGACCGTCGCAGCTGCGCTGGAGACGGTGAAGAGACTAAAGTAAAAGAACCGGTCCTCTGAAAACAGGGGACCGGTTCTTCAGCACCGTAAGGGAGTCGAACCCTCCTCCTAAGCTTGGGAAGCTTATGTTTTACCGATAAACTAACGGTGCACGCGAATACTATTGTACGCATTTTCCCGAAAAAAGCAAGGGCGTTTTTGGATTACAAAAAGAATCGGTTGTTGCATTCGGGGGTATGGAGTATAATTAATGGGAAAAATCATATCAGGGAGGAAGTACCCGCGGGAGACTGACTGAGCGGGTACGCAAAAGTAAAGATGAAGATTGTTGTTTTGAACGGCGGTATCAGTACCGAGCGCGATGTTTCGCTGGTTTCGGGTACCCAGATATATAAGGCATTAAAGAGCAAGGGACATGATGTGATCCTGCTTGACGTGTACCTCGGCTATGAGAAGGAGCTGGCGCCCGGAGAAGAGGACGCTCTCTTTACTGCGGGCATCGACTGGGCAGAGAAGTCCGCGAAGGTTAAGGAGACCGCGCCCGATATCGAGGCGGTGAAGGCTTCGAGGAGATTAAAGTCCGACGAGCTCTTCGGGGAAAATGTGATCAGGATCTGCAGGGCCGCGGATATCGTATTCATGGGCCTGCACGGCGATTTCGGCGAGAACGGAAAGATCCAGGCGGCTCTTGACCTGTACGGCATCAAATACACCGGAACCGATTATCTGAGCTCC
The DNA here is from genome assembly GCA_017553665.1 of Lachnospiraceae bacterium. Next base: position 759 of record JAFZKM010000017.1, on the reverse strand, counting down.
GCGCTCGCTATGGACAAGACCGTGACAAAGGCATTGTTCAAGGTTAACGGCGTTCCGACTCCCGAGTCGTACATCCTTAACGGACCCGATGACGCATACGTTCCGAAGTTCCCTTCGGTTGTAAAGGTCAGCAGCGGCGGTTCCTCGATCGGCGTATTTATCGTGCATGACGAAAAGGAGTACCGCGAGGCGGTTAAGGAGTGCTACAGATTTGAGGGTCTCGTGCTCGTAGAGCAGTACATCAAGGGCAGGGAGTTTACCGACTGCGTATTTGACGGAAGATCGCTCCCCGTGGTCGAGATCATCCCGAAGCAGGGCTTCTACGATTACAAGAACAAATACGAGGCGGGCGCGACCGTTGAGATCTGCCCCGCTGAGATTTCCGATGAGCTTACGAAGCGCATCCAGAAGGTGGCTCTTGACGCTTACAACGCGCTGAGGATCAAGACCTACGCGCGCATGGACATTCTGATGAACGAGGACGGAGAGCTCTTCTGTCTCGAGGCGAACACGCTTCCCGGCATGACTCCCACCAGCCTGATCCCTCAGGAGGCGAGGGCAGAGGGTACCGAGTTCCCCGAACTCTGCGAGAAGATAATCGAGGTTTCTCTGAAAAAATATTGAACCACGGGGACGGAGGTATCGGTTCATTTTCAAGAGTTTCGGAGAAGAAAGATATGACAGGAATGACACTTGAACGGATTGCGCAGGCTGTCGAAGGACGGCTCGTGTATCCGGGCGGATTCGCCGATGGCAGGC
>JAFZKM010000174.1 GCA_017553665.1 Lachnospiraceae bacterium | reverse complement strand
TTGAAAAAGCGCGTTGAAGCATCGCGTTTTTTCAAAACAAAGCTCGGATGAATTTCGTTTCACGAAATCCAGTTGCTAGCGACCCGGATCGGACTCGAACCGACGACTTCCGCCGTGACAGGGCGGCGCTCTAACCAACTGAGCCACCGGGCCAAAGCAGATTAAATTTTGCTTCGCAAAATTCAACCGAAACATTGGTCTGAAAAAGTGAAAATGTAATCACGCTTCGAAAACACCTCAGCGTGATCGAGACCAGCGCTCCGCGCTGCGCGGCTTTTGAAAAAGCGAATTGGACATTTTCGCTTTTTCAGGACAAAGCCTAAGTTGATTTTTCGCAGTAACATCGAAAAATCAAGTCTCTATGGACCCTCGGGGACTTGAACCCAGGACCGGCCGGTTATGAGCCGGCTGCTCTGACCAACTGAGCTAAGGGTCCGAAAAAAACGCTTTAAAAAGAAAAGTTTCTCCCTTAATGAAGAAACTTTTCCATCACCCAGGGGTGAATGACTCCGACGGGAATCGGACCCGTGTTACCGCCGTGAAAGGGCGATGTCTTAACCTCTTGACCATGGAGCCATATTGCATTCTGAACTTGTCAGCAACACTAGAATTATATACCCAACAGATTCTTATGTCAATATTTTTTTGCAAAATCCCGTAATCTTACTTAACAGGAAAACTCACCCTGATCGTAAATATCCCGTCCTCGCATTCCGCCTCGATCTTACCGCCCATCTTTTCCGTAAGCTCCTTTGAAATAGCGAGTCCCAGGCCGCTTCCCTTCGTGCCTCGCGCCTTGTCGGCCTTGTAAAACCTCTCGAAAACCCGGCTTGCGTCCACGGGCTCTTCTTTATTCGCGAGCTCGTCGCTGCACTCGAGCACCGCCCGCCCATCGGCGGCAGACAGCCTCACGCTCAGATTCTTCCCGTGTATCAGTGCATTTCTCACAAGATTCTGCACGATCCTCGTAAACGAACCTTTCTCCGCGCTGATCATGACCGGCTCCTCGGGAAGCTCTATCTTCGGTTCGTTTCCGCTCTTTCTGATCTCATCGTAGAAACTCAGCACGATATCCGCCGTCACCGCGGTCATATCCATCGGCGAGAGCTCCAGCTCATAGTTCGGATCCTGCAGCTTCGCGTAGGTGAACAGCTCGTCCAGCATGTCGTTCAGGCTCGTGATCCTGCTGCGGATGATCTCGGCGTACTGCGCCTTTTTCTCCTGCGGCAGGTCCTCTGAGGTCAGCAGCTGGAAATACCCGTCGAGTGAGGTCAGCGGCGTCCTGATATCATGCGAGATATTCGCGATCGTCTCGCGAAGCGCCTCATCCTGGCGTAAATGCTTCACTTCGATCTCACGCACTTTGTCGGTGAGCTGCGCCATCTCTTCGGCCAGTTCCTTAAACTCGCGCACATTGATATCCACAGACGGCCTCTGCTGCGTCTCATTCTCATTGATAAACTTCAACTGGCGGCAGAGCTCCTGCACCTGCCGCCGATAGATCCTGTTTGCAATGAATAAAGCCGCGCTGACGATCGCCAGAATGATAACGGCTAAAGTCATACTGCCTCCGTTCCGCGCCCTTAAAAGCGCTTATCTTACATCTCTTCTGACCGCTGCCTGTATTGCGAGGAATGTCGCGATGCTGCCGTAGATCAGGCAGATAACAAGCAGAGTCCTCGGATAATATTCGCTTGAAAGATACCCTTCCTCAATATTGAAGAGCATCAGATACTTGCGGAAATGAATGTCCGCGAGCCATGTGATCTTCGTGCTTACGAGGTTAAAGAAGCCCACGATCAGCTTGTCAATGAGCGACGCCGAGTACATGAAGATCGCCACCAGGCCGAGCGCCCTGCTGTGAGTGATCTCGTGCATGAGCACCAGGATCGCGATGACCGCGATGTGTACGAGCATGCACAGAAGCACATACGCCGTAAACTTTCCGGCATCTCCCGCGGGAAGTGCCGCGTATTCAAGCGGTCTGCCCGAAAATGCCGCCTCGAGGCCGGCGAATATCGCCGAAATGATGATAAATTCAACCATGTAAACAAACATGATCACGATTCCGGTAAGAATCTTCGATATCGGCAGAAAACGCTTGTCCGCAGCGCATCCGGCCGCGTTCTTTAAGAATCCGTGCCTGCTCTCATTTGTCATGAAGATCACGAGGGCAAGTCCGAGAAACAGCATCAGGAGTCCGTCCCCAATTCCTTTGAACATCTCAACGGGACCGAACCCGATCGCCTTGCCCGCATCGATCACTTCCACGGTCTCGGTTCCGTCCGAGCCTACGTACGCAACCGAAAGCGACATGTTGAGTATCTGGATGACCACCAGGAATATCGGATATACATAAAATGCTTTTGTTCTTAAAAGCCTGAAAAGATCAGTTTTGAATACTTTAATCATATCGTTAAATCCCTCCGCCTACAAGGCTCAGATAATAATTTTCCACCGATCCGACCTGCCTGGTCAGCTCATAAACAGTGATCCCGCTGCCCGCCATCGCGAGCGTGATCTCGCCGATCCTCTCGGGGCTGTCGAAGATATTGATCCTGCCGTCCTCGAGCACCTTTATCTCCGCAAATCCCATTCTGTCAAGCACCGTGGCCGCCTGTGAAGGAGAATCCGTCATCAGCTCGATCTTCGATTCACACTTATCGGCCAGCTCCTCCGCGCTGCATTCCATGACCAGATGTCCCTGGTCAATGATGCCGTATCTGGTCGCGAACTTCGAAAGCTCATCGAGAATGTGGCTGGAAATGATAAATGTCGTTCCCTGTTCTTTCCGCATCCTCACGATCATTTCGCGAATGTCCACGATTCCCTGCGGATCCAGGCCGTTTATGGGCTCGTCGAGCACAACGATATCGGGATTTCCTGCCAGCGCCATCGCGATACCGAGCCTCTGCTTCATTCCGAGTGAGAAATTGCCGACTTTCTTTTTTCCCACGTCACCGAGCCCTACCAGCTCCAGCAGGCGCTTCGGCTCCTCTCTGCCGGTGATGCCGAGCAGTCTGCACTTGATCCTCAGGTTCATCTCCGCGTCAAATTCCGAGAAATAACCGGGATCCTCGATCAGCATTCCCCTGCGCTGCGCGATCATTCCGGGCTTGTCGCCGCGCTGTCCGAACAGCTTGAACTCACCCGCCGAGGACTGCGCGAGCCCGCATATTATCTTCATCAGCGTCGTTTTGCCGGCGCCGTTCCTTCCTACCAGTCCGTATATCTCACCCTTCGGGATATGCACCGAAACCTTGTCCAGCGCGTATTTTTCACCGTATCTCTTGGTCAGATTTAACGTTTCAACAATATTTTCCATAGCCATTCCCCCACTTATATCTTAACGTCTCTTTTCTTTGCGACGATGACCGCCGCGCCCGCAAATACGGCCAGGTAGATCATTGTCCTGACAAATGAGAACAGGCCCGCGCCGCGGATAAGAAATCCGTAGATCAGCGTATATTCGGTGATATCGAACTTTTTGAAGATCAGACTCGATACCATGATCAGTATTTCTTCCACCATTCCGGTCCAGATCGCGATCGACAGGATATATCCGAGTGCCGCGCTGTGCGTCAACTCATGGATGAGTTCCATGAACGCCACCACCGCGAAGCATATCAGGATCCAGTATCCGACCTCTGCGATCATTTTTACGGGACTCCCAAGCATGATCTCATATCCGCCGATAATCCGGCTGATCATTATGAACACGAATGTAAGTACCACGTAGATTACTGTAACCACCGCACCCGTGATAAGCTTGGTAACGGCCGGGATCTCGCGTCCCTTCACGTTTCCCGCGATATTCTTTATAAATCCGTTCCTGGTCTCTGAGTTCCATAAATATGTAACCACACAGCATACCGGAATGAATGTAAGGTAACGCGCCGTCTCGATCAGATCCGCCAG
>JAFZKM010000173.1 GCA_017553665.1 Lachnospiraceae bacterium | reverse complement strand
CCGAAGCGTTCTGGTGCTGTCCCGCAAGGAGCGCGTCCTCAATGACCTGCGTGCATGAGGTCGAAACGACTCTGTCCGGGCGGTTCTTTTTGAGCTCCTCGAGCGTAATATCAAAGGAACCCTTAACGTTCAGATAGTGGAAGTGCTGAAGTCCCAGCGTAAATACGTGCTCATCCTCAACAGGCTGCTCCTCAAACTCAAATCTGAGGAAAGTATGCGTAGCCTGATCATATTCGACCACAAGTCCCTTCGACAGCTGGTAGAACTCGCAGTGCTCGCCCGCGAACACGCTGTCGCGGAGCATGTATTTGATCATGTGCTTGAGCTGCGCGCCGGTAACATAAACCATATGAACGGCGTCGTCGTAAGGGAAGCACTCGTTCAGGTCACCCTTTGTAACGATGGGCCCGAGCTGTTCGTTTCTGATGCTTCCGGAGCCGAGCAGGAAGATATCCACGCCAAGCGATTCTTTCAGGACATCGCTGAACAGGTCGCCGAGCTCGGTCTCACGGATCCTCGTGGGATGAGTGAGCTGTCTTACGAACTTTGTTATGATGCGGCCGTATTTTTCATCGGTGCGGTGCTTGTAATTGCCGATGATCTGCTCGATCGCTTCATCTCTGGGGCAGGTCTCCGAATTGATCGGAACGGGCTTCCAACTGTAGGATTCGATGCAGTTGTCATCGGTGTTGACAATAATGTCAAAACGGCCGATCTGGTCGGTTCCGGTTCCTGCCTGAACGATCGGGATGCCGTTTACCACAGCGGGCTCGTCAATAAAGGTATGCGAATGTCCGCCGATGATAACGTCCACGCCCCATGCGGGATCGAGCATTGCCGCAAGCTTCTTGTCCTCCTCAAAGCCGATGTGGGTAAGAAGAACGGTGAAATCGATGTCGATCGCGTTGTAGGTATTGCAGATCCTTCCTACTTCCTCGGCCGCGTCCTCGATGTTAACGAAGGTTCCGATCAGACCGTCGGTCTTGCACTGCGCGATAACATTCTCGGTAAGGATACCGATGAAGAGGATCTTCATCCCGCCGACCTCGATGACCTTGCAGGGATTGAACAGACGCGCGTGGTTCGTGGAAATGTGCAGGTTCGCGTTTACGATCGGGAAGTTCGCGCACTTCTCGAGGAAGAGCAGATGAGCTACACCGTAGTCAACCTCATGGTTGCCGAGCGTTACGATATCCGGTCCGAGCATGTTCATGATCTCGATCGTGGAAATGCCCTGGAATTCCGAGTCAATGATCGAGCCGCGGAACATATCGCCCGCGATCGCGTAGATCACATTCTCTTCTTCCTGACGGACCTTGTTGATGTAGCCCGAAAGCATCGAAACGCCTCCGACCAGATTCGTGTCAACATTCTCCGCGAGGAAATCTCCGTGCATGTCGTTAGAGTGCAGCAGCACCAGTTTCTTTAAGTTTTTCATATATCTTCTCCTTCCAATAATGTTCAGTCAAGCCTTTCGCTTCCGCCGCCCGGTGTTACGAGCCCGTACAGCGCCGCGTTTATCGACAGCTCCACGCGGTTCCCGTAGCCTGTCTTGTCTAGCATATGCTGGATATGCGATTTTACCGTCTCCTCGCTGACCGCTAAGGTATCCGCTATCTGACGGTTGCTCTTGCCGGTCACGAGTTCTCTCAGCACATCGTACTCGCGGTTCGTAAACTCGGTCGAAGGCGCGTTGCCGATGATGATCTTAGGAGTATTGTCGGGATAAATGCTCTCCCCCGCCATGGTCCTTCCGATCAGCGTGAGCAGTGGTTCCTCCGAAGTCTCCTTGTACCAGAAGCTGTTAACCCCTATCTTTCTCGCCACTCTGATACTGTTGGGATCTACGTTCGAAGTCACGAGCACGATCTTCGTATCCGGCGACGTTTTCCTTATGCGCGCGGCCGCGTCAAGACCGGACTCGCCGTCTCGCATAACGATATCCATGATGCACAGATCCGTCGGATGGGACGCGCAGTAATCCGCGGCCTCACCGGCGCGCGGGAAGCTCCCCTCGAGCCTGTAATCCTCCGCGTCGTTGATGATGTACTCGAAAAGACTCCTCGAAGTCTTTTCGTCATCGGCAATAACCACTCTGTAAGCCATTTTAACTCCTTTATGACACTTATTCATCAGTCGGCCGGCATCCGCGCGTAGAGCGCCACGCCCTGTCCGACTCTTATTATCAGGCTTCCGCCCTCGGCCTCGAGCTCATTTCTGAGGCTCTTCAAGCCGCCTTTTTCCTCTACCTTTTCTACCTGGAAATTAACATTGTCGCTGATCGACATCTCGTAATATTCCGTGCCCGAAGCTTCGTCCCTGACCTTCTCACATTTAACGTTGATCTGGTCGGCGCCCGCATGCCGGGCCGAATTAAGTATCGCGCAGTTGAGCGCCGATACCGCGAGCCTCCTTGAACGCTCGCCCTGGGGTATCTTTCCCTGGACCTTAAGCTTCATGCCCAGCTGCTTCGCTGTCCTGAACACGTAGCCGTAGTCACGGCGCCATTCATCCGGACTTTCGCTGAGCATCAGGATCGCCTGCTTTCTGACCTCCTCCGCGGTCTTCTCGAGACTCAGGAAATTGTCATCGGTCTTAAGATTCAGGCATCTGCGCGCAAGCAGGATGACTCTTCCGAGATCGTCGTGGACCCTGACCTTCGCGGCAAGTACTTCTTTTTCGATCGCGGTCTTTAAGCTTTCCTCAGACAGCTCCTTCAGTCTGACGTTCAGTGCCGCGACCTGCTCTTCCTTCTCTTTCAGTTCCGCGGTAAGCCTGTATTCGCGCGTAACATCCGTCGCGATGATCTCCTTTAACGGCCTGCCGTCCAGATCCTTGATCTGCTTCCTGAAACTGTAGTATTTGCCGTCTCCCATCCTGACGAGCGCGGTATCGTCCTCTTCCGCGATGCTCAGCTCCTTAAGGCTCCGGTCGAACCATTCTCCGTCGCTTAAGCGTTCTCCCGTCAGCTCAATGCAAAGCCTGCTCATCAGGTCGTTAACAAGCTTTACCTGACCGCCCTCAAAATAACAGCAGATGCCCGTGGGAAGCCTGTCAACGCATTCCTTGACCGACTCGGGGCCTACCCTTGTGTCACCGTATTCCTTCGCGATCAGGCGTACCGTAAGGAACGCGCCCGACAGCGCCGGAATGCCGTACATGCACAAAACGAAGGACACATGCTCCCCGTCATCCGCAAAGAACCTGATCAGCGAGAACGCCGCGATCGTTAGCAGGAAATAGATCACACGGTAGCTTACGCTTCTCTTTGTCCAGAAGCTCTTGATAAAGAAAGCCCCCGAAACGACCGCGATATAGTAGCACAGCACAAAGAGCAGGAACAGCAGCTCTCTCGGGATTATCATTTCACCCATCATACGCCGGTTCCTCCTTCCCCGAAGGCAAGGCCGATGGCATATGTGCCGTCCTCGTAT
>JAFZKM010000016.1 GCA_017553665.1 Lachnospiraceae bacterium | reverse complement strand
GAGCGAAGACTGGCTGTTGTTTATAACACCCCACTCTTTCTGTGTTTCGGTAACACGCTCACTCGGCATGTACTTGATGTCAAGCTCGTCATATGAGCTGTTTCCCGAATTCTGGGTGGAAATATAATAGTCTGTCTCATCGTTCGAATCGGTTCCGGGGATGTCTCCCGAAGCTCCCGTGGTCTCGGACGAGATCTTCTTATAGGATGAGTAAAGTCCCTGCTCGAGGCCCTCGCCCGCCAGATACTCGGTATAGAGGATCGAGGTCTTATCGCAGTTTACATCGAGCGATGAAACTATCTCCGCATCGCTGTAGCCGTTCTTTACCGCAAGCTCGAAAAGCTTATCGTTATACCATTTTTCAACAAGCTTCTTATAGGCAAGGTTCGCGTTCAGATCCTGAACGTCCTTATCCTCCTCTTCACCTCCGAAGAGCAGGTTTCCGTGCTGGTCAATGACTTTGATCTTGTCGGTGCTCGAATTGCCGATCGCGTAAGCCACTGTGGTAGCGATGTTTTCGGGCACTTCTCTGGTCTTGAATTCTTCGTTGATCGTCAGAAATACGCTGCAGCTGATCTCCGTCTGGGGATTGAGGATCTTATTTGTATTGTCCGCCGGGAAATATACCACCGACGCTTTTTCCACGCCCTCGATCGCTTCCAGCAGATTCGCGATATTGGACTGCATGTAAAGATGGTTCTTTAAGGATTTATCGTTGCTCGTGGTACTGAGGTCGTTATCCAGAAGTCTGGCGAGCGTCATTTCGTCTCCCGCGTCGCTGCCCGCGAGAGCGAGCACCGCGTTCTGCTTCTTCGTTACATCTACATCGACCGTCAGATTATCCTCTTCGAGGCGGTTCGCTATGCCTTCGGCAGTCAGTGTTTCCATCGCCATCTTCGCCGTGGATGTCGATTCAAAGGTGGTCAGCGGCTCATACTGCACACGGCTCAGGAGTATGATCAAAATGACCAGCGTGATCACAACGGCAGCAAACGAGCTGATCGAGATCACTCGCTGCCTCGTGGTCAGTTTCTTCCAGTATTCCAGAAGTCTGGCAGGTAATTGTCTAAGTCTTTCGAGCATTTCATTCTCCATTCCGTGCCTTGGCACATATCATCTCGCGGCGGGAAAATACCGCATTATCGGGCACCTCGCGAAACAAAGTTCGCTCGGTGACCGTTAGCTCGGAGCAGTCCCCGGAAGCAGGCTTCCGGAACTGCCCTCTCGCTTATCGCACAAAAGCCGCAGTATCAGAACTGCAGCTGCATGATCTCCTTATACGCTTCGATCACAGCGTTTCTCACCGCAACCGTGTACTGCAGCGAGATATTGGCCTTCATCTGAGCTACCTGAAGGTCATGTGTATTCTCGGTAAGGCCCATAGCGTAAGCAAGTTCGGCTTCCGCCGCCTCGTTCGAGTAATCGTTTGTTTCTTTGATCATGTTCATCGCGGAGTGAAGCAATCCGTCAAAGGTCGAGCCTTTGGTCTCCTCTTCCGCCTTTAAGATCGAATCCTGATAGCCCTCGAGCATCTTAAACTTCGCGGGCTTGGCAAGACTCGAAGCGCTGCTGAGTCCCGAAAGGCCGTTCAGGCCGGGAACCGCGAGAATATCTGATACTTTACTCATAGATCATCCTCCTCTTACTTTCCGAGTTCAAGTCCCTTTAAGAGCATGTTCTTTGTGGCGTTGAACGCGGTAACGTTCGCTTCGTACGAACGTGTAGCGTCAATGAGGTTCGTCATCTCGGTAACCGTGTTTACGTTCGGATAAGTTACGTAGCCGTCGTCATCCGCGTCGGGATGCGCGGGATCGTAAACCTTCACGAGTGAAGCGACATGATCCTCAACGATGGCCGTAACCTTTACGCCGTTGCCCGTAGTCGAAACGGCATGATTGCTGCGGGACTGGTCAAGCGCGTACTGGAACGCGTTCTCGGTCTTCTCCGCAAATACCACTGTCTTACGTCTGTATGTCTTCCCGTTCTCGTCACGGGTAGTCTGCGCGTTCGCGATGTTCTCCGCGATGGTGTCCATACGCATGGACTGCGCGGTCATGCCGCTCGCGCTGATATTCATGCAGCTGAATAATCCGCCCATAAAAACCTCCTATTTAGGTGTGATCGATAATCACGATGAAAGCACAGTTTTGATCCTGCTGAATTCCTGTGACATGGAATCGAGCAGCGTATAATACATGATCGTGTTCTCAGCGAGATTCGCGTTCTCGGTGTTGATGTCAACGTTATTGCCGTCGAGTCTGTAGCTGAGTTCCTGCTGATCGGTGTAGAGCGTGGTCTCAAGTTTTGAAAGATCAACGTTCGCGACGCGCTTGTTCAGGTCGCCGCCGTCCCAGTAATCCTTCATGAGCTCGCCCTTTAAGTAATCCTGGAATTTGATGTCCTTACGCTTATAATTAGGCGTGTCATTATTCGCGATATTGTTCGCGATGACCTCGTTCCTCTTCCAGCTCGCGTCCGCGGCTTTATTAAGAACATTTATATAGTTGAAAGCGTTCGATCCTATCATTTTCTGTCCTCCGGAATGCCGAAGATTCACACAATTCGGCATAGTACATGGTTATACATATATGATTATATAATAACCGTACCAAAACACAAGATATATTTACAAAATTCTTTTAAAATACCATAATTTGTGGATACAATTACTTTTCACCATCTCCTTTCACGCCTTCCGGGAGCGCTGAATCCCCCGAAAATGACACAAAGGGATTTTGTATACACAAAATCCCTTTGAAAAATGCAATCCCTTGATAAGCTTATTTAGTTTCCTTCAGCTCATCGAAGACTACGTCGTTAAGAACCTTGATATAGGTTCCCTTCATACCTGAGGACCTGGACTCGATAACGCCGGCGCTTTCGAATTTGCGCAGAGCGTTTACGATCACCGAACGCGTGATGCCCACGCGGTCCGCGATCTTGCTGGCAACGAGAATCCCTTCATTGCCCTCGAGCTCGTCAAATATGTGACGGATGGCCTCAAGCTCCGAAAAGCTGAGTGTGCTGATAGCCGATCTCACGATCTGTACCTTACGGTTCTCCTCGGCGTT
>JAFZKM010000172.1 GCA_017553665.1 Lachnospiraceae bacterium | reverse complement strand
GCTTCTCAAAAACGATAGTCGGAAAAATTTTTTCGAAGGGGTACCGGGATACCCCTTTTTGAAGTGCCCGAAAACAGGCGAAAAAACTAGATTTTGTGTTTTCACTTGTTTGGAAAAGCCATATTTTGTGATAAAAAAGTCAAAACACTTTGACAATTTAAAGGAGAGATGATAAGATATCTTGTAGTTAGGGTTCTAACTGCATACTAAATATGGGGAAGAGGAGAATCGGAATGAGGCAACCGGCTAATATGTGCTATATTTACAATCTTATACTCAGCAACATGGGGAAGAGAGTTCTGGTCAGAGAGAATCATGGCCGCAACAGATGCGATGTGGCAGAGGGCGTCATCTCCGAGATGCATCCGCATGTATTCTGCGTAACCTTTGACGGAGACCGTCCCGAGGCCGCAAAACAGATATCTTACAGCTATACAGACGTACTCATCAGAGACGTGGAACTTGATTTCTGATTTTTTCGGAACAGGGTTTAATTAATTAAAGCAGAATGACGATATATTCCGTACAAAGGAATGTATCGTCTTTTTCGTTTTATGTTTTTTTTGACAAGGAGGTTAACTTATGGCACTGAATGGAATCAATCCCGGAACAAACGTTAATATTACTTCGGCGACCGCATCCTATGAGAATGTGACTTTTTCCGCCGAGATCACCAAGACTTCGGCTGTTGCGGCATCGACCGACGCCGCGGTATATGAGAAGAGCGACGAGGATAAGGCGGCCGCTCTCGCGAATCATAATATCGATTTTGAGACACTGGACAGACTTAAGGCAGACGCTGAGGAGCGTACCGCGCAGCTTCGCGGACTCGTTGAGAAGCTGCTCCTGAAGCAGGGCGGAACCTTTGAGAACGCGCAGGGTCTTGCGAATCTGTACAGAAAGCTCGAAGTGGACGAGGAGACCCGCGCGCAGGCGCAGGAAGACATATCCGAGGACGGATACTGGGGTGTAGAGCAGACCTCCGACAGGATCGTGTCCTTCGCGAAGGCACTTGCGGGAGATAATCTTGAGCTCGCGCAGCAGATGCTCGAGGCTGTAAAAGAAGGCTTCAAGCAGGCAGGCGAAGAGTGGGGCGAGGATCTTCCCGATATTTCGAACAAGACCATGGAAGCTACATACAAGAAGCTCGATGAGTGGATCAAGAGCCTTGGCGGCGGAACCGACGCTGCGGAAGGTTCGGGCAGCACTGCGGTAGCTGCGGCGCAGACCACCACGATAAAGGTTTCGGCGAGCTACACCCGCGCGGAAGCAAGCTACAGCAGCGTGGAGATAAACAAGTAAGAAGACTCATATTTTCGAAAGGGCAGCTCTGAAACGGCTGCCCTTTTTTGTAATGCCATGGCATTTATCAATCTTTTCCCAAAAGTTTAACACAATCTTTATGGACTTGAAAATGCGTCTGTGTTAGCATTAACTTGATAAAGGAGCATCATTTCATGGGCTTAAAGAAAAGACTTCTGGTGGCCTTCGCCATCATCATACTGGTGCCCATATTGCTGGCCGGTACTGTAACCGCGGCGGTCCTGGGCTTTAATTACAGAAATCTCGAAAAGGGACCGATGTCGACCGAGGACGGAGAGACGATATATTATGTTGTCCGCAGCGGCCCGTCGGCGCCGCGCATGGAACTGCCGGTGCGGCAGACGATCGTCCTGATCGGGCTGATCATTTTGCTCACAGCCTTCATTACCGTCGTATGGCTTTACAGGAGCCTTATCAGGCCGCTGAACGTGCTCAGGATGGCGACGGCGAACATGAAGCAGGGCAATCTGGACTTTACGATCTCGGGCAACCCGGATGATGAGCTCGGACAGCTCTGTGAGGAGTTCGAGGAGATGCGCGTGAGGCTGAAGGAGCAGATCGACGCGAGGATGAAGTACGAGCAGGATACGATAGAGCTGATAAGCAATATCTCGCATGACCTGAAGACCCCGCTCACGGCCATAAAGGGCTACGCGGAGGGCATTATCGACGGTGTCGCGGATACCGAGGAGAAGCGAAGCAAGTACGTCCGCACGATCTACACGAAGGCATCCGACATGTCGGTGCTCGTTGATGAGCTGAGCCTTTACTCAAAGATCGACAGCAACATCATCCCGTACAATTTCGATAAGGTCGATATAAACGCGTATTTCACCGATTGCGTCGAAGAGCAGAGCCTCGACATGGAGGTTAAGGGCATTACGATGGAATTCGCGAGCGAGGTGCCCGCGGGAACCTTTGTAAAGGCCGATTCCGAGCAGCTGCGCCGTGTTGTGAACAATATCATCGGCAATGCTGTCAAGTACATGAACAAGCCCAGCGGAAGCATCAAAATACGTCTTATACCGCTGAAATGCTGCGTAAAGGTTGAGATCGAGGATAACGGACCGGGCATTGATGAGAACGATCTTGCCCACATTTTCGAGCGCTTCTACAGGGCGGATTCGTCGAGAGGCACACGAAAGGGCGGTTCCGGTCTCGGACTTGCGATAGTAAAGAAGATCATCGAGGATCACGGCGGAAAGGTCGGAGCCGAGAGTACGCCCGGCGAGGGCAGCACCTTCTTCTTTACGCTCCCAATCTACACAGAGAACAATACGATTTGCGAAGAGGTGGAAGACGCCGAATACAGCGCGCTTCCCGAGAATGGCCCGCAGCCCGAAAAAGGCGGCAGAGAGGAATAACGATGAAGAAAAAGATACTGATCATTGAAGATGAGATAGAGATCGCGGAGCTTGAAAAGGATTATCTGGAGCTCTCGGAATTTGAAGTGGATATCGAGCCCAACGGAAGCAAGGGCCTTGAGATGGCGCTCGGACAGGACTACAGCCTGATCGTGCTCGATCTGATGCTGCCCGGAACGGACGGCTTCGAGATCTGCAGGCAGGTAAGAGAGAAAAAAGATGTGCCGATCCTGATGGTTTCGGCACGCAAGGATGATATCGACAAGATACGCGGACTCGGACTCGGCGCTGACGATTACATGACAAAGCCCTTCAGCCCCAGCGAGCTCGTGGCGCGCGTTAAGGCGCATCTTGCGAGGTATGAGCGCCTGCTCGGAAGTCCCGTCAAAGAGAACGCAGTCATTGAGATCAGGGGTATCCGCATTGACAAGACCGCGAGAAGAGTATTCGTCAACGGCGAGGAGAAGCCTTTTACCACGAAGGAATTCGACCTTCTCACATTCCTGGCTTCGAACCCGAACCATGTATATACAAAGGACGAGCTGTTCCGCGAGATCTGGGATATGGAATCCATCGGCGATATCGCGACCGTTACCGTCCACATCAAAAAGATCCGCGAAAAGATCGAAGCGGACACCTCGAACCCTCAGTATATAGAAACCATCTGGGGCGTGGGATACAGATTCAAGGTATGATAACCGGTATGAAAAAAAGCCTGTCACCGCGGTGACAGGCACTTTTTTTATTCGTCGCTTTTTCCGAAGAGGGATTTGAGCATCGATCCGAAGCCTTTTTTCTCAGATTCGCGGTCGAGGTCTTCGCCCTCTTCCGCGGCCTTCCATTCCTCATACTCCCTGTCGAGGTCGAAATCGTCGGCACTGTATTCGGTGCCGGGAATATGGTCGGAATCGGCCTTTAAGCCCTCGGGCTCGCCGTCAGTTCCGTCATGGACCGCGTCGGAGCTTCCTTTGCCGGTCTTTTTCTTTTTCTTCTTGTTCCTGTTGAATCTCGTGGAGTAAGTCACGCCGGTATTCTCACCGGGCTTGTCGATCCTGATCTCCAGCTTCTGAGCCTGCTTTTCCTTATCCTGTTCCTCGAAAATGTTCTCTTCCTGATGCGCGAGAAGCTCTGCCTGATCGCCGAACTTGCGCTTTTCTTCGGCTTTTTTGCGGAGCTGTGTAAGGGCGTTCAGGTACATCTCGCTGTCATGGAGCTCTGCGAGGCCTTCTTTTACGCTTTCCTTGTTGCGGTCGAGGACTTCTTCCTGAAGCTCGATGTTCGCGAGCAGATCGAGCATGTCGTCCTTTACGCGGCTCTTTGTCGCCTCAAGGATCTGCTTAAGGTCCTCGAGCATGGTATCCGTGTAGAGCGAAGCCGCGGCGTGAACATCATCCGCCTCAAGCTTTGCGCGGGCAACGGTCTCCGCCGCCTGCTTATCCTGCTCGATACGGGCGCGTTCGCGGCTGCGGGTGGTGGCCTCATACTGGTCGAGCACATCGTCGATGCCCTCGTTGAGCTTTTCGAGCAGCTCAAAGAGCTCCGACTTCGAAATAATGACGAGATCCGGAGAATTGCCGTAAGCTTCGCATTTGGCAAACATCACATGTATTTCTTTTAAAATCTCTTCAATTCTGTCAGGCATACGGAAAAACCTCCAAACAACTATGTATAGACGCTGTCATAATAATCTTATACCAGATATTGTATAAAATCAAATAGTTCTTGCGGTTTGGGGCCGCTTTTGCTATACTGATTTCAGTGTATTTTTTGGATCGGCAGAGGGGTCGACATGCTGGAGAATTTGTTCCCGGATATGCCTCTTTTTGACAAAAAGGCGGGCAAATCCGTTACGGATCGCCTGAACATGGGCAGGCTTTATATCTTCAACATTTTTGGGGCAGCAGGCGTGCTCCTGTTTTTTGCTGTCCTGAAACTGTTCGGGATCCATATCTTCCCCAGAAAGTATCAGACCCTTGCTTTTCTGACCACTGTTTTTATCTTTCTTCTGAGCGCGGCAGCGGTGCTCTTTACGACCAGGACCCGCCGCACCGAACTTTTCGATAAGGTCTGTTACGCTTATCTTTTCGTATTTTCCGCGATCCTCTACAACTTCGCTTTTAAGGCGACTTCGGATGCCGCCGCTATAGTATTCTACTGGATCGTGATGATCGTTATAGGATGTCTTCCCGTACTCCGCCCCGAGGCATTTCTGGCAGTCTGGGCGATCGATCTTATCCCCGCGGTCATTCTCGCGTGGGTCAGAGGCTTCCCGGCAGCCACGAACACGGCTCTGGTTACGATCGGCATCATGGGACTCGGACTTTCGCTCGCGCTCTACTCGAACACGATCCGCAAGCTCGATTATAAGCTCCGCCTTGATTCGGCGCTTTCCGAGGCCGAGACGGATCCGATGACGCTGCTGCTCAACCGCCGCGGACTCGACCGCCGCACGGAGAACATCTGGCCTTACTGCATCAGACAGAAGTCGCATGTGGCGATCATGATGATCGATATCGATAATTTCAAAAAATATAACGACACCTACGGACATGCCGCGGGTGACGAGTGCATCAGGAAGGTTACCGCAGCCATCCGCAGAAATGTAAAGCGCCGCACGGATTATGCGGCACGAGTGGGCGGTGAGGAATTCCTTGTTATGCTGACGGGCATTGAGCCGAAGCTCGCCGTAAAGTGGGCGCTCGACCTGAAGAAGTCGATCGATTCGCTGAAGATCCCCCACGCCGATACGAACTTTAATCCTTACGTTTCGGTCAGCATGGGAGTCGCCTGCGCGGAGGTCACTGAAGGCGTTACCTTCGAGAAGATCCGCGAGGAAGCGGACAAATCACTTTACGAGGCGAAATACAACGGCAGAGCCTGCATCTATTATCACCACAGGGCTTTTGGAAAGCCCGGCAGTTCTTTGAAGAAGACGGTCGGTCAATGACGGTTATCAAAGTATCTGAGAACAGCACCTGACATATACAGAGAACCGAACGCTACTATGGGTTCGGTTTTTTCTTTTGCCTTATCATAGGCTTCGGCAACCGAATCGCAGACCTCAGTCTCAAAACCGCGCTCACGTATAACTTCCGCGAGCGAAGCGGCGGAAAGGGCGCGAGGACTCTCGGGAGTCAGGCAGATAAAGCGCGCGGCGTGAGGGCATACCGAGTCAAGCATCGAATTATAGTCCTTGTCCGCGAGAACGCCCATGATGAACGTTACTTTCTTTCCGGGCAGATAATCTTCGAGGATATCGGCCATAGCTTCGGCGCACTGCGGATTGTGGCCGCCGTCAAGGATGAAGAGCGGATCGGTCGAGAGGACCTGGAATCTCGCGGGCCAGCTGACATGCGCGACGCCTTCCTCGATCGCGTGCGTGGGGATGCACCAGCCGCGCTTTTTAAGGACATGAACGGTCTCGAGCGCAACGCAGAGATTGCGGATCTGATGCTTTCCGAGCAGCGGGAATGAAAGGACCCTGCCTTTATAAAGGAGAGTCTGGCCGTCTAAGCTGTGAGTGACGGGCTCGGCCGCCGAGAAATCCACGAGCAGGAACGGAACATCCTTTTCAACGCAGATATCGCGAAGCGTGGATGTAGCTTCCGCAGGGCCGTCATAGGCCACGCAGTCACATCCCGTCTTAATGATGCCGCCCTTTGTCGCGGCGATCTCTTTTATCGTTTTGCCGAGATATTCGGTGTGTTCGAGTCCGATGTTCGTAAATACCGCGACCTCGGGAGCGTCGATGACGTTGGTGCTGTCAAGCGCGCCGCCCATTCCGACCTCGAGGATCACGATGTCGCACTGCATTTCGTAGAAGTATTCCATCGCGATGGCGGTCACGAGCTCAAACTGGCTCGGATGATCATACATTATGTCCGCGAAGGCTCTGACTTGTGAAGTGATCGAGGCAAGGGTATCGTCGGGGATCTCGTGTCCGTTTACCTTGATGCGCTCATTGAAGCGGACAAGATAAGGCGAAGTGTAAAGTCCTACACGGTATCCGGCTTTTCGAAGGATCGAATCGAGAATTGCGCAGGTACTGCCTTTGCCGTTGCTTCCGGTCACATGCACGAATTTCAGCTTTTTCTGCGGATCGCCGAGCATCGAGAGCAGCTCGCTGGTGCGCTCGAGCCCGAGCTTCGTGGTGCTCCAGGTGAAATTCTCTATATATGAGATAGCTTCTTTTGCGTTCATTTCTCAGATACCTCCTGTTTGGCGGGATGGGAATGCTCCGCCGGTAATTTGATCCCGCCGTTCCTTCTGATCGCCGTGAGCAGAGGGTAGAGGATCACGCCGAACGCGATCGCCTTGGCGATGCAGACGATAAGCCTGATCACGAGCGAACCCGTGATGAGGGTGGGATAATACCAGCCGTAGATCTTGCTGTCGATCAGGATGACGAGCGTATTGAGCAAAGTAACGACCAGCTCGCATACGACCGTGAGAACTCCGAGCTCGGTCGCGCTTAGGCGGAAGTTCTTCTTCTTCGCGTAGAAGCCCGCGATAAAGCCGAGCACGATGTAGGGAAGCATCCACAGGAAGGTCGTTGCGGTAAAGCCGTAACGGAGATACTGGTAGATGAGCGTTCCGACAGCGCCGACAGTGATGCCGTCGATCGGCCCGAACAGAAGGGCCGCGATCAGGATCGGGAGGCTCTCGAAGGTGATCTTGATGCTGGTAAGGTCGATCGCGAGATAACCGAGGACCGCGCATACTGCGCAGAGCATCGCGTCGATGACCAGCTGGATTACCGTGAAATGTCTGTTGTGTTCCATAAAAAAAGCTCCTTTCGGTGAGACTGTAGAGGAGCCGTCACTGATAGGAGCATAATACTCTGTTTGGTGACAGCGGATGCGAAACGACACCGCGGCTTAAGCCTTCGTCCGCCGGCGACTTCCCATCCGGAGGCACTTAACGCGTCGTTTCTACTCTGACACTTATGTTTT
>JAFZKM010000171.1 GCA_017553665.1 Lachnospiraceae bacterium | reverse complement strand
TTTACAAGGTCATTGATAAGAGACGAAAGATCGTACTGTACCGGTATGATCTCCATCTTTCCTTCCTCGACCTTAGAGAAATCAAGTATATCGTTGATCAGCGAAAGCAGCGTTTTGCCCGCGGACATGATATCCGCCGCGTAGGTTCTGATCGTCTTCTCCTGCGATTCGCGCAGGATCATCTCATCCATTCCGAGGACCGCGTTGATGGGCGTTCTGATCTCATGCGACATGTTCGCGAGGAAACGGCTCTTCGCTTCGTTCGCGCTGTCGGCGATCTCTCTCTGCTCCTCAAGCTCCTTCATGTAACGGAAATGCTCTGTCTCATCCGCAAGCGCGTAGAGCTTACCGAAATTCTCACCGTCATGGATGATGTCGTTTTCCTCGGGACCGTAGATCTTTTCGTTCAGTTCGATATTTTTCCCTTCGGCGATCGCCGCCTTTATCGAATCGATGATCTCGCTCTGTCCCTTACGCGCCTCAGCCAGCTGCTCTCCGCGCGTCTTTTCCTCGATCACGAGCTTCGGATACATCTCGGCCGCGGGTTCGTTGTAATACTGCACGATGCCGTTATTGTCCACGGCAATGATGCCTTCGGAAATACGGTCGATCATCATTTCCTTGGCGATATCGTTCATTCCGAGAAGGTCAAAGGATACTATCGCGACAAGCATGATGATGGTGCCGATAAAATACCCCAGCGCCGTCACGTCATAGATCTCCGACAGACCGCCTATATGGGATATCTGGATCAGGAAGAACACACTCTGGATGCAGACCGAAAGGATAACAACGAACATGCTCCGCTTTGTCTTCGGTTTTTTCTCCGCAAGAAAACCTCTGAACAAAGCAAACAGTCCGAATACGATGTAAAAGAACTGAAGAGCCATCAGGAGATGATGCACCGGACCGTTGCCATGCTCTATCCTCGAGAACAAACCGTCCGTTACATAGACTATATCCCTGTAATACAGATTGTGGCCGGGCATGGTCAGGATCGCGAGATATATCAGGATATGCGTCTGCATAAGGATCCTTTTCAGAAGCTCGGGAACCTTAAAGCCGCTGAGGGAAGTAACAAACAGGAACATGAAGAACGCGTACCAGGTTCGGCCGAGATAAGCGAACTGGACCGACATGAGCATAGACTCCTCAGTCTCGGAGTTAAGCTCGAGCAGATATCCGAGGTTCGCAAGCAGAGCGGTCACGCAGCTGAAGAGCAGATAGAGATGTACCTGCCCTTTCAGCTTTTTGAATACGATCCAGCTTTCAAAGATCAGTCCGAATATGCAGAAGTACTGCATAGCGAGCAAAACATTGCGCAATGTCATGCCTTATTACCTCCCGGCGCGGTTCTCATTTATTGTCCAGAGAAAACCGTGAAATAAATTTCCATGCATTTTCGCAGGAATGATGGCGGCACTCGTGGATCTGTCCGCTGACGCTCGCAAGCGCGGTACGGATCACACCGTCCTCACTCCTGAAATAGTTGATCGTAAGCGTGCTGCCTCTCGACTCATCCGGAACCTTCTCGACTTCGTCACCGTAAATACCGTAAACGGGATTCTCCCAGCTGTCTTTTTCTTCGAATTTAATGCCGTCAAAGCTCTTTACGAGCTTATTTACCTTCGCTACATACTGCACTCTTTCAACACAGGCCTCGCTCTGCTTGGGAAGCTCTCCGAGATGCGATTC
Source organism: Lachnospiraceae bacterium (assembly GCA_017553665.1). The sequence goes on along the minus strand of JAFZKM010000171.1, from coordinate 10,579 downwards.
CTCACCGCCCGAATAGAATAAAGGAACGCTGACGGAAGTATTGAATCCCGGATCGCCCAGAGAAAGCCCGAAGGGATTGTTCTTTACGGGGAACAGCGCGCTGCAGGGCATGAGTCCCGCAAAGGTTTCGGGGAATTCCTGGAACATGTCCCAGGTCTTTCCGCTGCCCATCGAGAAGCCCGTAGCGTACACACGCTTCGCGTCTACATTATACTTCTTTTTCAGGTGTTCTACCACCTGAATCGCCTCAGGTCCCGGAACATCCTGATGGTTCTCGAGGGATACGAACAGGAAGCCGTATCTGTGGCAGATCTCCCACCAGCCCGCAACGAAGGTGAGATACATCGACGAATCTCCGCCGCCGTGAAAGCCAACTACGAGCGGAACGGGTTCATTGTCCAGAAGACCTTTGTTATAGTATGCGAAATAACCGACCTTGTGCGTGGGTTCCTTGTAGCGCATATTGCGGGGAGATGTCTGAACCTCGGTCATGCCGGGTTCCTCAACCATCCCAAGAGCCTCGAGATCGGGCTCAAGATCGATATGGCCGCACCACATCTTGAACTTCCTGACAAATGCCTTAAAGTCCTTCTCATACTCGGCCTTGTCCTTGATAAGCAGGTTCCCGCATCCCTTAAACGCTTCGTTGATCTCATCACTGTTGCCGACGCTCAGGATCGCGATATCCTTTCTCTCAACATCGGGAATAACGCTCAAACGCTCCATGGAGCACATGGCGGGCGTGATCTCGCCGGGCCCCCACAGATACTCGCCGTCGATCTTCTTCAGCAGGTTCTTCGCTACATAATCCGCGGACTTTCCGAAACTGTAGATGTCGGCTCTGAAGATGGCTCCCCTGATGAAGAAGCCCTTGAACGTGCGCGTGAAGAAATCGTGTATCTCCGCAATTCCGTCATCATACAGGAAATGGATCTTGGTCTCGCCGATCAGCTCGATATAGAGCGCGTCGGTCGCTTTTTCCCATCCGCCCTCGCAGGTCGGATATACGAACAGCACGCTTGAGTCGTTCGCCGACGCGATGCGCGCGAGGCCCTTCTCCTCGGCAAACGCGATCGCTTCTGCCTCGCTCATCCTATCTTCCTCAAAGACCAGAAGAAGCGGCGCCCTGAAGCCGTAATTGTGCACCTGCCCGTCGATCTTCGTCGCGGGCACATATGCTTTTAAATAAAAGTTCTCATACTTGTGTTCCCAATACTTTCCGCCGTCGGCAAGTCTCTTTACCTCAGGTCTTGTCATGATCCCCATAATGTCAGCCTCCCATTCTGTTATGATTATAAATTCCGGATCAATACGATCTCCGGACGCTTCAGTATCCCGTTCGAATCGGTCTTATACTCGTAAGACCATCTCGCGCCCTCCGAACGCCAGCTGTTCGGACTCTGCGACCTTCTGTGAACATCGCACAGATGCAGCGGTCCGAATGTATTCATGCGGTTTCCGAACGCCGTGAGCTTTATGCTGTGCCTGCCCTTTTTGACATCCTTTATCTTCACCTCATAAGGCGCAAACGCTATCAGTCCCGCTCTTACGCCGTCGATCTCAGCCGCGACAGCGGGGCATCTGAACATCGTCGCTGAAATGACCAGATCTCCGTCGCGGGGCACATCGATATCAAAGAGATAATCGATATTGCCGCTGTAGAAGCCGAGGTCCTGCTTTGATATGTCGTCAAAGGCCAGCTGCGCGGGTTTTTCCGTGATCTTTGCAGTACTGCCTGCGATCCTTACTCCGAAATCTCCGAGCAGATATACCGCTTCGACATTCCTCGCGGCGTTATACGGCATCGTGACGATCAGCTCGTTGCGGCCCTTTTGCAGCTTTCCTATCCTGACGTTTTTAATATCCAGATCGACGTAATACCCTTCAGCCTTCTCCGTTATCCTGTTCCCGTTAAACAAGATCGCGCAGTCATCCGCGTCCTCAAGCGCCAGTGTGACATCCGCGGCTTCGATCTCAGACTCGAATACATATCTGAGCCTCAGTTCATGCTCATATTCCCTGTACCTGTCCATAACGGCCCAGGGCTGCGCCCATGCTTCACCGCGGAGCGGCCAGCCAAGCTCCCTTCGAAGGATATTATCGAGTCTCAAGACTTCTTCTATGGGCCTGAACGGCTCTCCGTCAAGGCTGTATTCGGCCATATCGAGCAGTAGGACATTCGGTTCCTGAAGCGAATATTCAACTTTCGCGGGCACGGGGATGTCGAGCGCCGCGGAGGTGCGGAATACCGTTTCTTCGTCGGATGCATCAGACGCTTCGCGGCAGCCGCATATGGCATTCGCATGTTCCGCACTGCTTTCTTCATTTACCGGCTCCAGCTTTAACAGCATGCTGTCGTGCTGGTACATTTCTCGCTTTATCAGCGTCTTCCCGGCCTTTATCTCATACGGCAGCTCACCGGTCTCACCCGTAAGCGCGTCGTACAGCACAGGTCTGAAAGCTCCTTTTATTGTAAACAGCAGCTTCTCCGGACGGGGCAGATCGACCGGTTCAGTCTTAAACGCGTGCGACACGAAGAGCCATTTGCAGTCCTTCTCTTCTCTCATCTGATACAGCAGATTCCCGGCTCTCATGCCGTTCTCCGTCCTGATATCGATAATTCTCATATCCTCAAGCGCCTGCAGGATATCATATCTGTCAAATGCTGTCCTGACGCACTTTTCCGCTGCTTTTGCCGGCTCATCCGAAGGTCTCGCGTCAAGAAGCTCCGGCACGCGTCCCGCGAATATCACTTTCCCTCCGGCTTCCGCGAATTCCTCAAGCAGCTTCAGGGTCGACGAACGTATCGTAATAAGATCCGGAACCACTACAGCGTCATATTCCATTACGCCGCAGCGGAACTTTCCGTTCTTTACGCCGTGATCAAAGCCCGCGAGCAATGATTCCGAGAGGAGATCAAAATCAATGAATCCGAACAGCAGCCAGTTTATGAGATTCAAAAACTCCTCATCACGCTGCTTCCTGATATCACCTGTCTGCGCGTCATTGCCCCAGAGGAGCCAGTAGGATTCGATCGGATGGATCACCGCCACCCTGATATCGGGCTTTCCTCTCGTAAGAGCCGTGTTCAGCCTTCCGAAATAATCCTCGATGTATCTGTATTCTTTGTACCAGGGCGACTGATATCCGATCGACGCGGGATAATCGCGCTTCGCCTCGCCCGCCATCGCTGTCCAGGTAAGATGCGGAACCCTTACGGTCACGCCGAGCGCCGCCTGCCAGTCTCCCTGCAGCTTATGCCCCCTGAGATCAAAATAATAGCCTGTAACGCCGTAAAGCTCGCTCATGATACCCGGCGCGCCAAGCTGATGGGCGGCACTCGCTGCCTGCTTCGCGGTAGAAAATTCCCTGTAATCGCAGAGCATGTCTATGCCGGGTATATCAAAGCCCATGTATGAGCGCATCGCTTCTCCGAGCGCGGCTGTCTGCGACTCGAGAGTGGGCTCCGACATCATATGGCCCGTCAGCATGATATTATGCTTTTTGCACCAGTCTCCCACATTGTCCGCGAAAGCTTCCGCAAAACGCTCACTGACAAAATCGTGATACTCATACCTTACGACAGAGTATCTCCCGTCCGGCAGTTCCCAGAAGAGCTCAGGCAGAGAATTCAGCAGACTGTGGCCGTACCGTTTCGTAAAGTCTTCCTCGAAATCATCCGAGAAAGGAATGGCAACAGGTCTGGCATCTTCCGCGAAACCGAGTCTCTGCTTTGCGGGGAACTGCGGCTCATCGGTAAATATCGCCGGGATATCCTTCCCGAAATACTCTCCGAGACGGCTGTAATACCGCTCATGCGTCACTTTTATGAATTCGTCGATCGATCTTTTGTCCAGCGTATTTACATAGGCTTCGTTATTGAACCAGGGACTGTCTCCCGAAACCTCGAGATACGCGTATTTTATGCGCTCTCCGGTGCGCGGCTCTTCTCCGTCCCCAAGCATCCTGTATGAAGCGAGATAGCCGTCCCTGAGCGCGACCGCGTATCTGCCCAGAAGCGTCCTCTCTTTACTTTTAACGGGCTCCGCCGAAGAAATGAATTCGTCAGATCCTTCCTGTTCCGCATCGGGCGCAATGTCTGACAATACCAGAAAACGCGACCTATAACGGTGGTCCTTCGTAACGATGCCGCCCGCGGCTCCCGAGGGCCATCTGTCCTCATCGTAGAGCCATGTAAGCATCCCCTTCTCCGCGAAGTCCCTGTGCGCCTCTTCGATGAGCTCCATGAATTCATCGCTGAGGTACCTGTTCGTGAGTCCCGTCCGCACATGACAATGCGCTCCGCCCATGCCCATGTCTTTAAAAACTTCGGTCAGAAAGCGGATGTTCTCCTTTGTCATAGTGGTATTCCAGGCCCAGAAGGGTGTTCCCCTGTATTCCGGCCCCGGATCCTTAAATACTCTGTCATCCAAATGATCGGTATTTTTGTAAAGCATTATGCCCCGGCCTTTCCTGTGCTGATCTTCTTTATCCATTTGCCGCTTTTAAGCCTCAAAAAGCTCCAGAAGGTCTTGATGATCTGGTCCGACTTGAGGCAAACGTATATCCAGAACGCCGGAAGGTGAAATACAAAGCCTGCCAGCAATCCGAGCGGTATCGAGATGACCCATAAGAAGATATTGTCCGTGATCATCAGCATCTTCGTGTCGCCGCCTCCGCGCAGCACACCCTTTGTCATGATGCTGTTCGTCGCCTGGAAAATGATTATCAGGCTTATGGCGAGCATCAGCCGGCTCGCTATCTGACGCGTTTCGGGACCGACACCCGTATATGAAGCGATGATGGGATTCTTGAATGCCGTGATGAATGTCGCTGAGATAAGCCCCAGACCGATACCGAGCCCGAAGAAGAGATAGCCCTGCTTCATCGTCTGTTCCCTGTCTCCGGTGCCGAGCGTCTGTCCCGTGACTATCGCTCCTGCCTGGCTCACGCCCTGCACCACAACGGTGCTCAGCTGCTGCGTGACCGCGGTGATCGCGTTCGCGGAAACCATCGTTTTGCCGAGGTGTCCGATGATCACGGCCACCGTATTGTTGCCTATCGCGAGGATTCCGTCGCTGATCAGAACAGGTATGCAGATCTTTATATATTCGCCGATTAGCGACTCGGTCTTCATCAGCAGGTCCTTAACCCTGAATGAGATCTCTTTGTCCTTTAAGAACAGATATCCGAGAATGCATGAAGCCTCGAATATTCTTGCTATCAGAGTTCCGATCGCGGCTCCCGCGACCTCCATGCGGGGCGCGCCGAGTTTACCGAAGATGAAGGCATAATTGGCCCCAAGATTGACAAATAACGCTCCGATCGAAACGAGCAGAGGCAGCTTTACCTGTCTTACGCTCCTCAGCGCGATCGTCGAGGTGAGCGAAGGCCCAAGGAACAGATACGTGACTACCGACCATCTGAAATAATCGGTTCCGAGCGCGATGATCGGCTCCTCATTCGTGTACATCCTCATGATCGTGCCGGGCATGATCGCGGTAACGAGCGCAAAAAGCGTCGCGAGCGCGATCGTGAGCCTCAGCATAAGGCATACGGTCTGCTTCAGGGCGTGCGAAGCTTTGTCGGTATCTTCGTTGCTCATCTTCATTCCGTAATAGCGTGAAACGAGCACCGAAGCCCCCATACCGAGGCCCATGCAGAATATCTGGTAAATGCTGATAAAAGAATTGGCCAATGAGGTCGCTGACAGCGCCTCCTCGCTCAGACTTCCGACCATGATAGTGTCGAGCATATTGACGCCGATCGTGATAAGGCTCTGCAGCGCTATCGGCAGAGCCAGAGTAAAGACGTTTTTATAGAATAGGGGTTCCCTGTCAAATAACTTATGTTCCATAACAATCCTGCCTGCTGAATGATATCAGCCGTTAATGAGTTTTTGCACTTCCTCCAACCTGGGCGGGAACTTCGGCAGCGGGAATCTGGAAATGGCAACTCCCGAGCAGGCGCTCGCGAACCTTACCAGTTCCTCATCGCTCATACCCTTTAAGAGTCCGTATACACATCCTGCTTTGTATGTATCTCCTGCGCCCAGCGTACTTCTGACCTCCACCTTAAAAGGCTTCATCCTGCGGATCTCTCCGCCCTTCCTCGCGTAAAGCATATCGCCTCCGCCCTGTGTGATGATCGTCAGTCCGTCCGTTTCCGCCTGCATCTGCTTCATGATCGCTTCCGCGTCCATTCCTGCGTAATGCTGCGCGGTGCACTCCTTTGACACAACATTGACCGCGGCCTTACGGTGAAGCTCCGAATCATGGGGACTGTCGATCGTGACATACGGTATCCCGCAACGCGTGCAGATATCGGCCGCCAGCAGCGACTCGTCTCCGAAGAACGGATCGATGGCTGCCGCTTTGCAGCCCTTTATGTCCTCTTCTTTGGGAATGCTCCACCATCTCTTCCCTGTCGAGAAAAGAGTCTGGAATCTGCCCATCGGAGAACGCACAAGACCCGCAATGACCACATAATCCATGACTCCGGGATCGTCCTCCATAAAATGCACCGGCGACAGATCCACATTCTTATCCGCATAGAAAGCCTTCAGCATCGGAGCCACCTCCGTGCCGATCCATGTACCGTCCATGCGAACGCTCACTCCGAGGGAATCAAGCACTGTTCCTGCTGTTCCGGTCTCACCGCCGGGCAGGAAATACTGTTCTTTGATCTCCGAATATTCGTCGGGCTGCAGAAAACCGTCCTTCAGCAGGAATGAATGTGTCCCGAGTATCTGGCCGAACAGATAGGCTTCAGGCTGCTTATTCATACATACCCCTCCCATTATATCTCTTATTTTACATTATAACGCTTTTTCGTGAACTTTCGACCTATTTTTGGCATCAATTTTACCAAATAATGCTGAGAAGGCATTCGCTTATCTCACGAAAAAAGGCCCTGACCTTGAAGGTCCGGGCCCTAAATCCAATGTTTAATTCCGATACTGTGCTGCAATGCTTTATTTCAGCATGTCTGCAAGATACTTTGTAAATTCATGATCGGGCGTATCCTCGGTGATCTCCCAGACCAGAACTCCTGCCAGCGAATAATGATCTATCAGCTCGAATTTGCCGTCAATCGCGTCGAGGCATTCATACGAAATGTACCAGCAGTAATACTCCGAATTCTCATCATCATTCCAGAGGAACGCGCCTCCGGCTTTATCGTTATAACCCTTATGCCAGCCGGTCTCTTCCACGGGAACAGCCTCCTGCTCAAAAGCCTTTACCTGAGAAACCGTAAGGAAATCCTTATCGATTCCGTTCGGCACGATGATCTTAGAGCCGTTGGGATTCTTGGTCGCTTCGGCAAGCCTGAAGCCGGTTCCGTAATAAGGGATTCCTATATTGAGTTTGGTCTTGTCCACACCCTTTATCATAAAATATGCCATCGCGTTCTTCGTGCCTGATACCGACGAAGCATGTCCGGGAGCACCATCCCAGTCTCCCGCCATATCATAGGTCATGATGTTTATATAGTCGAGGAATTCGGACGCCGCTTCCCAGTTCTGATTCGGAAGCGTCCATCCTGTCGATGATGACGCGCATGCGGTCAGCAGCTTGCTGCCCGCGCCGAATTCACTGTCCAGTCCTTCCTTCAGGACCTTTAAGAGCTCGGGGAAGTTCACCCTGTCCTCAAATGCGGTTCCGAATATCGGGCAGCCCTGATCGGTTTCGTCCTCGGGCCATCTCTCACCGTCATTGCTTCCGGCGGGGTACTCCCAGTCAATGTCGATGCCCGCGATCCACTCGTTTTCTTTTATCAGATCGATACATGCCCGCACAAAACTGTTCCTGCCCTCTTCCGTATAAGCCATCTCGCTGAAGAAGCCGCATCTGGACCAGCCGCCTATCGAGATCATGATCTTCACATCGGGATAGAGCTCATGGTATTCCTTATACTTCGCGAAGATCTCCTCATCCGCCTCGGGAAGCGATGAGGCTATACCGAATTCAGTCCTCGCTTCCTTACCCTCCGAGCGTCTCTCAAATGAAGTCTCTGTCTCGTCTCCGAGCGGAACGATCTCCCAGAAAGCGTGATTGACCATCGTGACATACTCCCACGGGATATCTTCGACATTCCCGTTGGGCTCTCCGAGCTTCCAGTTCGGATAATATACGATTATCTCTTTTCCTCCGATGTGCGTGAGTCCCTCATCCGCAGGCTCATCGGCGCTGCCGGCCGGTGTGCCGGCTTCCTGTGTGCTGACCACATCAGGCACGGCAGTGGGCTCAGTCACCGCCGGTTCCTTATCCTCTGTCAGACTCCTGTCTGTGTCCGAAACCGTGCTTCTTCCTGCGTCTGCGCTGCTGTCCTCAGCTTTACACCCCGTGCACAGGACCAGCGCTAAAACCAGCACTAACGATACGATCCATCTTATTCTTTTCATACCCCAAACCTCCGTCATCTGAAGAAAAGCAGCCGGCGCATAATGCCGACTGCTCCGATATGTTCATCGTATCATATAACAGAGTTTGATTCCTTTGCAAAACATGTTATTTTTTGCATTATTATGCCAAGTTATCTCACAATCTCCGACCAAGCTTCCTCCAGCTTTTCAAGACTCCATGCCGCGTTGGCGGGGCTGGTGGAGGGAAGGCAGACCGCCTCTATACCCGTCGCGGGCAGGATGTATTTCCTGTAATACTTCTCCGCCGTTTTCCCGTTCACAAAAATGCGGCGGATACCGGCAGACCGAAGTATCAGGGAAATATCGTTCGCAGCCGCATTGCTTATGCTGAGATCTGACGAGCCTTCGATATCGCATTCTCCGATCACATCCCATAACGCAATATGATGTCTGGTCAGAAAGCTTTTCTTTTCCTCAATACCTGAAGGTACCGCATCCTCAAAAACAGTTGCCGTCACCTTCCAGAACCGGTTCTGCGGATGACCGTAAAAGAACATCTGCTCACGCGATTTTACCGATGGAAAGCTTCCAAGTATCAGTATCCGCGAATCCGCGTCGTAATGCGGCTGGATCGGATGGATTATGTGAGTTTTCATTCCAAAATATAGATTCCTTCCGTGAATTCCTTCTCTACCGACTTGAGCTCGTCTCCGGTAAATACGCCGTTTTCCCGGATCTCTTTGAGATACTTCGCGCGGGTCTCTTCGGCTTTTTCATTCTCTCCCGCTCGGACATATGCGCTGATCTTGCTGAAGTTCAGCTTGCGAAGAGCCCACTTCTTCGTATCCGTCGCGAACTCGGGCTTAGATGAATATGCATCTATCACAGCCTCGCACCAGTCACAGATTTTGATCGCCTCATCGAGCTCACCGAAGTAGCAGTAGAAGGTCGTCAGCTTCTCAACCTGATGCGTGATAAGATCGAACAGGAGCGTGCCGAACTCGACCGCATTGTCCTTCATCGCGTCAAAACCTTTCTCGAAGAATACCAGCGACAGATTGAGTTCCTCGCGGATGCAGTGTCCTTCGAGGCTCGGAAGCACATTCACGTGCTCTCTCGCATTGTCATAATCCTTCATGTGGATATAGATCCATGCGAGCGCGTAATGCGCCTTATTTACCTTCTTGGTCTCGCTGCAGTATCTGATGATGTTCAGACCCTTGCGGATCGCATCTGTCAGGATCCCCTGCGCGCGTTCGGGCTCATCAGAAAGCAGATTCTCCATGTCAATGTAGTAGCTCAGTCCCGCAGCGCGCTGGACGTATTTGAGCACAACATCGTAATTCATCGGATTCTTTCCGACTTCTTCCGCGAGATACTCGCATACCTTAAGCGCGCTCCCGCCCGGATCCGATACGTCTTCAAGCTCAGCCATCTTAGCAAATATCTGCTGAGTGATCCGCTCGTCCTGACTCTGCTGCTGATATCCCAGAAGCGCGTCGGTCGTGATCCCAAGCGTCTGCGCGATCGGCACTATCATCGAAACATCGGGCAGCCCCGCCTCCGACTCCCAGCGGCTTACAGCCTGCGGAGTCACTCCGAGCATCCCAGCCAGCTCTTCCTGCGTAAAACCTTTATTCTTTCTGTATTTTCTAATATTTGATCCCAGATTATTCGCCATATCTTTTCTCCTTTCACTTCGTTTCAGGATTTCCGAAAAATGTCTGCAGTTCATTTTCTGAGTATAGTGTAAACGCTGCTCCAGAGAAAAACAAACAACGGATAATTGAGAAAAAAACAAGCTAATGATCAGAGTTCTTTTAACAAAAGCCAGAATCCTTCATCCGGCTTGGGCTGCATGTTCTCATCTACCGCGCACGGATCAACAAAGCAATCCTTGACTTTTTCAGTGAAGCCGAAACGCCGGTAAAGTCTGATATTCCTTTCTTCATCGGGCCCGACGCCTATCGTTGCCTTTTTGAATCCTGCTGCCTTTAAAGAATCCAGCACCTCCCTGAGCAGTTTGCTTCCGATTCCTTTGCCTCGATAGTCTTCACGGACGCGGAACGCGCACAGATAGGCCGTTTCTTTACCATCAGCAAAGTCCATATCTGTCAGATTGCGGAACACATACAGTTCCCCAATCAACTCGCCGCCGTTATCAACGGTCCAAAATATCGCATTACCCGATTCAATGTTATTGTAGAAAAACCT
>JAFZKM010000170.1 GCA_017553665.1 Lachnospiraceae bacterium | reverse complement strand
CCTTACGCCAAGGCGTCCCATGCTCCTCATGACGAACGCCGCCGGGAGCAGCGTGAAAGCCGCGATCAGGGCCGACCAGACAGAAGACAGGAAGAACCTTATGACCTTGCCAATGAGATCCTTGATCGTGCGCCCGTTCTTGTCTGTCAGGATCCACTTGAGGAGGCAGTAGCAGACGAGCATGATCGCGAACATGTAAACAAAATAGAACGATGCGACCGTGAAGTACGCGAGGAGGATCACGTAAAGCGTCGGTTTTTTCTTCTCATAGAGTTCGTCGGCGCCCAGGACCAGGAGAGGCAGAATATAGAGCGGAACGATGAAGCTCGACTGGTTAAGTCCGATATAAGCACACGACGAGAACGTGTAAACGATCGCGCCGCAGAAGGTCGAATAGGTTCTGTTGCCGCGCTTAAGCGACAGGATCGAGAAAGAAATGCCCGCCAGATAGAGCCTGAAAACAACGATCGAATTGAAGACCGGCTCAGAGAACTTCTCCGGGATCCAAAGCGTTATGAGTGTCAGCGGATCCGTGAAATACCCGCCAATGCAGTTGTATATATCCGCGCCGTAACCGATGTTGGGCTCCCAGAATTGCGGACCGTTTTTGAAGAACGCGCGAAAGAGCCTGCCGGCCTCAATGTAGCTGTTATAGTGCATGTTGAACGAGTCAACGTAATTCAGCAGAGATTTGTCGTTGGCAATAAGATGTATCCCGAAGCAAAGGAAGAACAGCGCGGCAAAAACAAGCGTATAAGCTGCGTAATATATGACTATTCGTCTCTTGTTGTCCTTCGCTTTCAGCGCAGTGTCCATCGGATCGTTCCGCTCCCCCATTTCAGTGCCCCAATTCGTTCCCTCAAAATTGATACTATCTTTTATATCAGATTCCGGCCCGTGCCGCTATGGTGTCGGCCTTCTGGACGAACGCGATGTTTGGGTCCCTGCTCATCGCCGCGGCCATCTGTTGCCGGTAGTTAACGTCGCCTTCGCCCTCGCCGCCGTACTCACCCATATGGTAGAGAATGCACTCCTTCTCCTGTTCCGTCAGCTTTATGATGTTTGCCTCAACGAGCTCGATCGATTTCTCGCTGTGCCTGTTGTCCACAGGCTTAAGCGACACGATCTTAAGGCCTCCCGAGCTCTATTCCTTAAACCCGCGCTGGTCGCACTTACAGAGATCGTGAAAGAGCCCGATGATGTAGGGCGACTCTTCCCTGTCCCACTTGAGGTTTTCTGTGTTAGTGAATTCGAACAGGAGCTCTGTGACCTTCACGGAGTGGTCAAAATTGCCGCCCACCCAGGCCCCGTGGCACTTGAAAGAAGACGGCGCGGTGAAGTAATCTTGCTCACGAAGATACGAGAGCACCGCATCGCTTGTAAGCTTAGGAAAACGCTCCACGAGCCGGCAGTACTTTCCGCAGTTTTCTTCAGTTGCTTTATTCAACATTTCTTCAAACATAATCACATAATATCAAAAAGGACCCTCCGAAGAGAGTCCCATAAAGTTGCTTTCATTTCAGCCGCTTGATCAGGCAGACTTATTGCCTGCAAGCTCACGGACTTTCTCGATGGAAAGACCGGAAGTATCTGCTATCTCATCCAAAGAAAGCTTTCCGACCTTTATCAATTTTATAGCTATCTCACAAGCAGTTGAATACTTGGCCATTTCTGCTGCTTCTTTCTTCATTTCATCTAAAACATCACACATAGTATCTACTCCTTCCTCTGTTTCCTTATAAACTCTAACTCTCTCGGCTAACGCTTCGTAACACATATCGTCTGCATTGGTGCAGTACAGGTCACTCATAAGCTTCCCGAGAGCCGTGTCTTTAGCTTTCATCGATCCGTTTACGTATATTATATGCTCGTCGTCTTCAAATTGCACACCGCCCTCGCGGATGACACGTTCCACATGGTATATAGGTCTGTTGAATCCTATCACGTCATTCTCAGTAATGAATATTACATAGTTCTCGCGAAGCTCGGTAAAATCCTCACCTGTCTTCAGCATATCTGAATCGATCAGGCTGGAGTGGTAGCGGGCGCGTTTTTGGTGGGCGCCTTTGTCTGCGCGCTGGATCTCAATATCGTATTTCTTGCCTGCGGCGTCGGTGGCATAGATATCAAGCCTGAGATCGCGCCCCTGAAGGTTCTTTAAGACCTTCTGCGCCTTTACTTCCGATACTTTCAGATCGTCTCTGTCCAAGATTATCTTCAAAAGCAATTCAGCGCCTTCGATATAGTTATCGAAACAAATGGTCATAAAATCATCGTCGATCAAACGAAGGCTCTTAATCCTTTTCAGATCTTCCTGACGCTGTTTTTCTTTTTCGCTAATCACTATGATCTGCCTCCTATTCTTTAGTATTTTTCGGATAGCAAATCGTATCATCTGGACAGGACCATTAATGGGCCTGACAAGCCTTTTGGGGCGTTTTTATGGCTTTGGAGAGCTCGAAAAAGGAAACTTGTCCTATAAACGGATTTTGCTAAACTTGGCGGCTATGCTTTTCTCTTGTAGCATGCTGTCGAGCACACCGCTCCGCACAACCATGCCAAACCCAAATTTCGAAAAAAGTGTATTACAATGTGCATACAGCGTAATACAACAATTTGGCAAATTAAAAAACACAACAAACACCTACCATGACCATCAGACCATTAGACATAAAGAGAGTTACCATCACCGACGATTTCTGGAGCGCGAAGAGAGCGCTCGTGAGAAAAGAAGTTATCCCCTATCAGTGGGAGATCCTGAACGACCGCATTCCTGAGGCGGAGGCGAGCTACTGCATGCACAATTTCAGAGCGGCGGCGGCGCTTAATCAGAAAGCCAGAGAACAGGGCAGCAATTACGAAGCGCCGAAGTTTACTTACAGGGGCTTTGCGGTCTTTCCGGAAACGCGCGAAGAAGCCAAGCCCGATGAATTCTACGGCTTCGTTTTCCAGGACAGCGACTTCTATAAGTGGATAGAGGCGGTCGGATATACGCTCGCGACGAACCCGGACCCCAACTTAGAAGAGACCGCTGACAAGGCGATAGACATCGTCTGCGCGGCGCAGCTGCCGAACGGGTATCTGGATACGTATTACATTATCAACGGCATGGACAGGAGCTTTACGGACCTTAGAGACCACCATGAGCTTTACTGCCTGGGGCACCTGATCGAAGGCGCGGTCGCTTACTATGAGGCGACCGGCAAGGACAAGCTTCTTAACGCGGCGAAAAGATATGCCGATTATGTGAGCGATAAGTTCGGCACTGAAGAGGGAAAGATCAACGGTTATCCGGGTCACGAGATCGCCGAGATGGCGCTCTTTCGCTTGTACGACTTAACACATGAGAAAAGATACATGAAGCTTGCCGAATACTTTATTGATGAGCGCGGCCAGAGCCCCAATTATTTCGAGCGCGAACATCCTGACATGAAGGGCAAGCCCGATTACTACCATCAGGCGCACATGCCGGTAAGGGAGCAGGAAGAGGCTGTGGGGCACGCTGTCAGGGCCGTTTATCTTTACTCGGGAATGGCTGACATGGCGCTGAAGTCGGGCGACGATGAACTTAAAATCGCGTGCCAAAAGCTCTGGGACAGCATCGTAAATACCAAGCTCTATATCACCGGCGGGATCGGCGCAACGCACCTGGGCGAGAGCTTCTCTTTCCCCTACGACCTGCCTAACGACACCGCTTATTCGGAGACGTGCGCGGCGATCGGGATCGTGTTTTTCTCGAGGAGGATGCT
>JAFZKM010000169.1 GCA_017553665.1 Lachnospiraceae bacterium | reverse complement strand
TTCCTTAACAATGAGACACGTTACACCTCACTTAAGGTTAAGTTCCCTGAGAGAGCAGAGAGACTCTTCAGTGAGTCCGAGAAGGCTGCAAAGGATCGTTACGATCACCTGATGAAGCTGGTTGAGCTCTATAAGTAAAACACGCTGAAAAGCATGAAAAAGCCCCCCGGCGGGATTCCCGCCGGGGGGCTTGTGTAGCAAATATCAATCAGTGTAGAGCGGATACCAGTCATGGAGACCGGTGTCGGATGAAGAAGCGTTTTTCTTCTTCATCTCGGAGTCGGTCAGCATGAAGTAGGTGTTGTAGTAATTGCCGGAGCTGTCTTTTACATCGTTCCAGGTTACGTCGATGTGGTACCAGGTGCCGCCGACTTTGACGTAGTTCCAGACGTGGGAACCGCGCTTGTTGCTGATAGCCATGTTCTCATATCCGAGTATGTTGAGCACCAGTCTCAGGGCAGAAGAGTAGCCCTCGCATACTGCGTCTCCGAGGTAGAACGCTCCGGTTGCGTCGCGCTGCGGTACATCGCCCGGTTCCGGGAACGGATCCGAATAAGTGATCAGATCGCAGAAGTAATTGTTGATGTAGAGCAGCATCGCGCGCTCATCATCGGGATAGAGCTTAGCGGCTTTGTCGGCCAGTCTGTAGGCGACGCGCAGGAGCTTGAGTGTATCGGCGTCAGCGGGATAATCTTTGTATTTAAGGGCAATCACGGCTTTCCAGCCCGTTTTCAAGATCGTATTGTCGAGGCATATCCTTGTAACGCCATTGACAGTGGCAGGTGAAATATCGGTATAAGAGTAGTAACCGTCAAGTTCGGAGCGAGTCTTCAGATCCTGCGCCATTGTATTGCACCAGTAAATGCTGTCATGGGTGTGATCGTCGGGGAATCTGAAATAAAGTATTTCGGCACCCTTTTCGAAACCGTCATGGCAGGAAAGGATCAGACTCTTCTCATCGGTGACATTGTAGGAAACAGTTGATTCGTAACCTGTGATGCGGTCATGCTTGTACAGTATTCCGTAAGTATCTTTCGCGAGCAGCTTATCGATCTGAGCGTCTGTCAGTTCCGCTACTTCGGGAGCGGTGATCGTCAGACGGAACTCGTACATCTGATAGTCAGTGCCGTAAACGCTGATCAGAAGGTTGCTGCCGGGCTTCTTTGCGGTGATCTTTCCTGTAGTAGTTATGTCGGCGTAATCGTCATCCCAGCTGTTCTGCATGCAGTACATGATCTCGGTTCCGATCAGTTTTATCTGATATGATTCGCCGGGATCGAGCGTTACTGAGGTCTTCTCAAGATGAGGAGTACCCGCAGCGGGTGTGGGCGTCGGCGCCGATGTAGGTTTCGCGGTAGGAGTGGGCGTCGAGGTCGGCTTGGGAGTAGGTGTCGGGGTAGAAGCAGGCTTCGGCGTGGGAGTAGGAGCCGAGGTCGGAGCTGTATCACTGTTTGTGACTTTTATTGTACAATA
Organism: Lachnospiraceae bacterium; assembly: GCA_017553665.1. The sequence continues at coordinate 1,796 of JAFZKM010000169.1, read as the reverse complement.
ATAGCGGTTGTCGAATTTATCCAGAGCGGTTACTTTGGCGGTTCCGGCTTTTTTCGCGGTAACGAGGCCGTCATTTGTAACATCGATATATGCTTTATATGAGTCACCAACATAGTATTTTGTGGCATCTTTTCCAACCAGTTTTAGTTTGAGCTGGCCTCCGACCGGAAGAGTATAGGAGGATGAATCTGTGGTAGAAAAATCGCAGGTCGGTATCGGTGTGGGCGTGGGAATCGCGGTCGGTTTCGGAGTCGCTGTCGGCGCGGTATCAGCTTTCTTTACGGTAACAACGCATTTAAATGTCGTTCCGTTAAGCGTCGCGGTGATGGTGGCCTTGCCGGCGGAAACGGCGACAATCTTGGTGGACTTGCCCTTTTTGGTCTTAACCTTCGCGACCGAAGGATCTGAGCTTGTCCAGGTGTATTTCTTCTTGGCGTTCTTGATCTTAAGCTTAAACGTGGTGCCGACGGTAACGGTCTTTTTCGTCTTGCTGATCTTAGCTTTTGCAGCGGATACCTGCACGGTGCGCACACCCATAAAGCCCGTGTCGGGAGCAATGACTCCGGAGCAGGCGAGCATAAAGGTCAGTACGAAAACCGAGATCACGCGCAGCAGATTTCGTTTTTTCATATAGGAATACTCCTTCCACTTCGTTTCAGGCAATCGCAGTTTCGCTGTGCGAATTCTGCCAGCCTTCCACTTGTTCTGTATACGATTATAACAGAAGAGGGCGGGTGAAGATACGCCCATATAGGTGATATGGCGGGTAACAAAAAAGCAATATTTAATAAAAACTTAATGATAAAGTGATTAGAAACCGCTTTTTCCATCTGCTAACATTTTGATGTAAGTGTAAACTTGCAGCAATGGGGGATGTTATGAAAAAGTGCATAGTTTCGGTATTTCTGATCTGCGTGATGCTTCTTTCGGCATGCGCGAAGAACAGCCAGAACAGCGTTGATACCACGCCCGCGCCCGGCACTCCGACGGATACTGCCGTGACGAACGGAGCAGATAAGCAGCCCGATCCGACCAAGGCGCCGACTCCGACTGAGGAGCCCGATACCTTCGAGGGCAAAACGCTTGAATTTGATTTTAATAAACAGTATCAGACCATCGACGGCTTCGGAGCCGCGTTCACCTGGTATGCCGAAAGGCTGCTCAGGGCGGAGAACTCCGAGGGCGGTTTCGACGCGCTGTTTAACGATCTTAAACTTAATATCTTACGTTTCAAGAACGAATACGAGTACAACATCGAGGACAAAGCCGAGAACGCCGTAACGATGGCTTCATACTACAAAGAGGCCAGAGAGCGCGCGGCTCAGTACGGAGAGAAGGTTCAGGTTCTCCTGTGCTGCTGGTCACCTCCGGCAAAGCTCAAATCCGACAACAGCATTGATGTCGGAAGCGGCACATTAAAGAAGGACGCCGACGGAAATTACTGCTACGAAGCATACGCCGACTGGTGGACCGAGGCGGTGAAGTATTACCGTAGCTTCGGAATACAGATCGATTACGTGTCCATTCAGAATGAGGTTGATTTTGCTCCCGATGATTACGAAGGATGTCTCTTCGCGGCGAACGAGACTGATGACAAGGCTTCTTACTCAAAGGCCTTCCTTGCGGTCTACAGAGCCTTCAAGGCTGAGTTCGGCGACGACGCGCCGAAACTTATCGGTCCCGAGACCATGAGCTGCGTGCCCACCACGCTGAAGTCCTATATGAAGGAAGCGCTTGCGGAGGAGCCCGAGAGCATGTACGCGTACGGCTTTCATCTTTATGTGGGAGGCACGAGC
>JAFZKM010000168.1 GCA_017553665.1 Lachnospiraceae bacterium | reverse complement strand
GGCGGAGCGATCAAATTCGCGATCCCGACTGTAGAGATAGACTACGAGCGCGGACAGATCATGCATTTGATCGAGAGCTGGGCGGCGGAATAAAGGATGCGGTACACCGGGAGCGACAGGCTGATAAACCGGGCGTGGGGCGGAATGCCCCATGCCCTTTTTCCTTGTTTTGGGATATGCGCAAACGGTGGTTTACTTTTGCCCGCGCGTGTTGTATAATAAGTGAGTCAAATCAAGGACATTCCGGTGTTATATCGACCATTGTTTCCCATTTTACACTAAACGTATAAGAATACGAACGCGAAAGGATCATTTTATGGATTTGGAAAAAATGTCGCTTGCCGAATTGAAGGCATTGGCGAAGGAACAGGGAGTTAAGGGTTATTCCGCGCTCAAAAAGAGCGAACTGATAGAAGCTTTGTCCACGGTTCAGGAGAAGGCTAAAAATGAGCTGAAGCAGGCCGCGGAGAAGAAGACCGCGAAGAAGGCAGCACCCGAAGAGAAGCCCGTAAAAGCAGAACCGGCGAAGGCTGTAAGGAAGGCGGCTCCGAAGAAGCAGGAGACTCCTGCGGAGCCTGCGCCCGCACCTGCGCCCGTACGTCACGCAGCGAAGGTCGAGGTGAAGACCGCACCAGCTTCGGCCGCGGACGGGATCGTTCCGCAGAATTATGAGTCTGTGGGCGGCACCAGTTATGTAAGGCCCGAGCAGCGGCCCGCAGCGCCGCAGGTTGTCAGGGAACAGCGCCCTGCGCCGCAGTACAGGGAAGACAGACCCGCGCAGCCCCAGCAGGGACAGCGGGTATCACAGTATCAGGCCCAGCCCCAGCAGGGAGAGAGGCGTCCCGCGCAGTACCAGGGACAGTATCAGAACCAGGGACAGTACCAGCAGGGCAGACCCGCTGACGGAAGGATGACGCGTCCCGCGGACGGACGTCCCGTTCAGCCCGCAAGACCCGCGCAGCCCGAGGCACCCCGGCAGAGCGCGCAGCCCTCGGCTGCGGTATCCGGAAGGATCGTATCTACAGGAAGGATCACCACAGAAGAGAGAGAAGCTCTCGATCCGACCATTTCTCCGGACATCGAGCAGCTGGACAGCGGTGAGACAAAGACCGGCATTCTGGAGCTTGTTGATTCGGGTTACGGATTCATCCGCTGCGATAATTTCCTCCCCGGAGAGAACGACGTTTACGTATCTCCCGCGCAGATCCGCAAGTTTAACCTTAAGACCGGAGACATCATCGAAGGCAATACAAAGATCCGTACATCCACGGAGAAATTCAGCGCGCTGCTGTATATTAAGACCATTAACGGCCTCCATCCTTCGGAGGCGATCAACCGCTATAAGTTCGAGGACATGACCCCTATTTTCCCGAACCAGAGGATACATCTTGAGACTCCCGGATGCTCGCCCGCGATGAGGATCGTTGATCTGATCTCTCCCATCGGAAAGGGACAGCGCGGAATGATCGTATCTCAGCCGAAGGCAGGTAAGACTACATTGCTCAAGCAGATCGCGTCCGCGTGCAAGACGAATTATCCCGATCTGCACCTGATCATCCTGCTGATCGATGAGCGTCCCGAGGAAGTTACCGATATGAAGGAATCCATCCAGGGACCCAATGTTGAAGTTATATATTCCACGTTCGATGAGCTCCCCGAGAATCACAAGCGTGTTTCCGAGATGGTAATTGAGCGCGCGAAGCGTCTTGTTGAGCATAAGAAGGACGTTGTGGTGCTGCTTGACAGTATCACGCGGCTTGCCCGCGCATATAACCTTACCGTGCAGGCGAGCGGACGTACGCTCTCCGGCGGTCTCGATCCCGCGGCGCTGCATATGCCGAAGAAGTTCTTCGGAGCGGCCAGATGCATGCGTGAGGGCGGCAGCCTGACTATCCTTGCGACCGCGCTGGTTGACACCGGAAGCCGTATGGACGATGTTGTATTCGAGGAATTCAAGGGCACGGGCAACATGGAACTCGTTCTCGACAGGAATCTGTCGGAGCGCCGCATTTTCCCTGCGATCGATCTGCCCAAGTCCAGCACCAGACGCGAGGATCTGCTCCTTTCGCCCGATGAGATCGAGGCGAACAATATCCTCAGAAGAGCCTTTAATTCCAACAAATCCGAAGAGGCCGTGGAGCGGATCATCAATATGTTCGCGCACACCAGATCGAATCGTGAATTCATTGAAGTAGTTAAGAAAACAAAACTTTAAAATTCTTGTTGCATTTTTCAAACTCACATGTTATACTTGTCTGGCTATGTGCCCGTAAGTATTAACCGGAGGCTGGTGCCGGCGGGCCAGATCAAATAATTGTGAGGAGAAAAGCTATGAGAGAAGATATCCAGCCTAAATATTATCAGGCTAAGGTTACCTGCAACTGCGGTAACGAATTTGTAACAGGATCAACTAAACCCGAGATTCACGTTGAAATCTGCTCAAAGTGCCATCCTTTCTACACAGGACAGCAGAAGGCAGCTCAGACTCGTGGTGCTATCGATAAGTTCAATCGTAAGTACGGTCTTGCGAACAAGTAAATCTTTAGACTCAGGAAAGTGGTTGAAGTTATTTGATAACTTCAACCATTTTGTTTTAAGGGAGATCATATGAAGGGATCAGGAATCGGCGGACAGGCCGTAATGGAAGGCGTCATGATGAAGAACGGCGACAAATACGCCGTTGCTGTCAGGAAGCCTGATGGGGAGATTATAGCTGAGACAAAAGAATATAAGTCGCTGGGCAGCAAGTCGGGACTTAATAAGATCCCGATCATCCGCGGCGTGCTTGCTTTCATTGATTCTCTGAAGCTCGGGATCGGTTCACTCACTTATTCGGCGAGCTTTCTCGAGGAAGAGGAAGAGAAGAAGCCTGTGACCGAGGAGGAGAAGTCGAAGAAGGAGAAGCAGGAGAAGGCCATGATGGCCGGACCCGTTCTGCTTTCGGTAGTTCTCGCTATCGGCATTTTCATGCTGCTCCCTTATTTCATTTCGCGCATTTTAAAGGGCCATATCGAGTCGGAAGGCGTGCTCGCGCTGATCGAGGGTATCATCAGAGTGGCGCTGTTCATCGGATATGTCGCGGCGATATCGCTCATGGACGATATAAAGCGCGTATTTAAGTATCACGGCGCGGAGCATAAGTCGATCAACTGCATCGAGAACGGCCTTGAGCTGACCGTTGAGAATGTTAGGAAGCAGTCGCGCCATCATAAGAGATGCGGAACCAGCTTCCTGCTGATCGTTATGCTGATCAGCGTGCTGTTCTTCATGTTCATCAGATTTGACAACGCGTGGCTGAGGATTGTTGCGAGACTCATCCTTATACCGATCATCGCAGGCATTTCGTATGAATTCATACGTTTTGCGGGACGCAGCAACAATAAGGTCGTTGAGATCTTAAGCAAGCCCGGAATGGCACTGCAGAACCTTACGACCGCGGAACCCGACGATTCGATGATCGAGTGCGCCATCGCCTCCGTAGAGGCCGTATTCGACTGGAAGGATTTCCTTGCCCATTACGATGAGCCGGCGAAGGACGCTTCCGCGTGCGGCGCTGTATGCGAGCCTGAAGCCGAAACAGAGAAGGATGCGGATGAGAAAACTGCGGCTGAAAAGCCCGCGAAGGATTCAAAGAAGCCCGGGAATAAGTACGAAATGAAGAAGTCCGGGAAGAAGGAAGCACCGAAGGCGGAGACACAGACTGATGTTAAGGCGGAACCGGAGGCAAAGACTGAGGAGAAACCTGAGACAAAACCTGAAACGAAACCTGCGGAGAAGCCCGTTGAGAAACCTGAGGAAAAGGAACTTGCCATCGAAGGTGATGATGTGTTCGTAGCCCGCAGGAAGGCCAAAGAAGAAGCTGCAGGCAAAGAGTCGCCTGAGGTTAAGGAAGAGGTTAAGGCGGAGCCCGAAAAGCCCGCAAGGCCGAAGAACGAGGATAAGGTATTTAAGACCGGATCCGGCAAGATCGATCTGAACACTCCCGTACCCGATCCCGAAGAGGATGACGAGATCCTTAAGGCGCTTGACCAGTATTTCATTCTTAAGCAGAAGAAGGACGAATGATTTGACTTACTTTGAGGCATGCAGGAAGGTGGCACGGGAACTCGAAGAGGCCGGCGTACCCGAACCTGCGTTGGACGCAAGATATTTAACGGAATATGTCGGGGATCTTACCGAGGCGCAGTATCTGCTCGCGCGTGACGAAGAGATCCCCGAAGAGAGGCTCTCACGCCTGCTCGAGCTTGCCGACAGGCGCCGCAGGAGAGAACCGATACAGTATATACTAGGCAGTCAGGAATTCATGGGACTGCCTTTTATCTGTAATAAGGATTGCCTGATACCGAGGCAGGACACCGAGATCCTGGCCGAGAGAGCCCTTGAGGCGGTAAAGCTTTTGAGACGGGACAGAGCAGGTGTCAGATATCTCGATCTCTGCACGGGGAGCGGCTGCGTGGCGATCTCTGTCACGAAGCTGGGTCATATCGATAACGCGGAGGCTGCTGACATTTCCGAGTCCGCGCTCGCAGTCGCGAAGAAGAACGCGGAGCTGAACGGAACTTCGGTGACGTTCATGAAGGCGGACCTGTTCGAGGGACTTGAAGGCAGATACGATATTATCACGGCGAATCCGCCCTACATTGATACAGGCCTGATCCATGGGCTGATCCCCGAGATCTGGAAGTATGAACCGATGACCGCGCTTGACGGCGGTGAGGACGGACTTGTTTTTTACAGGAGGATCGTAAAGGAGGCTCCCGAACGGCTGACTCCGGGCGGATGGCTTGTTTTTGAGATAGGAGACACACAGGGAGAAGCCGTGGCCGGACTCATGGAGGCGGCAGGCTTTGAAAAAGTGAACGTACATAAGGACCTTGCGGGGTTGGATAGGGTTGTGGAAGGAATGATAAAAAATGTTTGATAAACTTGAGGAACTGACGCGGCGTTTTGAAGAGATCAGGAATGAGCTCAGCGCGCCCGAGGTAGTCAACGATATGGCGCGCTACAGGCAGCTGATGAAGGAACAGAACGACCTGGGCGTGGTTGTGGACAAATACGGCGAATACAAAGCGGCGGTCCGCACGATCGATGAGAGCCTTGAAATGCTCGAGAGCGAATCGGACGAAGAAATGCGCGAGATGCTTAAATCAGAGCTTTCCGCGGCCCGCGACGATAAGGAACGCTGTGAAAAAGAACTGAAGATCCTGCTCCTGCCCAAGGACCCTAACGACGAGAAGAATGTATTCGTCGAGATCAGGGCCGGCGCGGGCGGAGACGAGGCTGCGCTCTTTGCCTCGGATCTGTTCAGGATGTACAGCAAATACGCGGATACGATGCGCTGGAAGATAGAGATGGTATCGCTCAATGAGAACGGGCTCGGCGGGTTTAAGGAGTGCGTTTTCATGGTGAACGGGCAGGGCGCTTACTCGAGGCTCAAATACGAGTCCGGAGTGCACCGCGTACAGCGTATCCCCGTGACCGAATCGGGCGGCAGGATACATACCTCAACCGCGACCGTGGCGATCATGCCCGAGGCCGAAGAGGTGGATGTAAAGCTCGATATGAACGACTGCAAATTTGATGTGTTCAGAGCCTCGGGAAACGGCGGACAGTGCGTAAATACAACGGATTCGGCCGTAAGGCTCACGCATATCCCGACAGGCATCGTCATTTCCTGTCAGGATGAAAAATCGCAGTTGAAGAACAGGGATAAGGCGCTTAAGGTGCTTCGCGCGAAGCTGTACGAACTTGAGATGGAAAAGGCGCAGAACGCTGAAGCGGACTTAAGGCGCAGCCAGGTAGGCACGGGCGACCGCTCCGAGAAGATCAGGACCTATAATTTCCCGCAGAGCAGGTGCACGGACCACCGCATAAAGCTGACACTGTATACTATGGACGATGTGATGAACGGCGACCTGAACGAGCTGATCGATGCCCTGACAGGCGCGGACCAGGCGGCGAAGCTGCTGAAGATGAGTGAGAGCTGAGATGGAGATAATATCCAATAACAAAAACGAACGCATAAAGAATATCGCCGCGCTGCAGAAGTCCAAAAAGGCGAGGACCGAGCAGGGTGTGTTTGTCGCGGAAGGACTGCGATTGGCGGAGGATGTTTTTAAGTCCGCGGCGAAACTGATCCGTGAGGTTTATGTGAGTGAGAACTTCGCCGGAAGCGATGAACTGAAAAGACTGTATGATCTGGCCGGAGATATCCGGATTTCTGAGCCTGTAACAGTGAAGGACAGTGTCTTTGAGTCCATGAGTGAGACCGTTACTCCGCAGGGAATCCTTTGTGTAGTTGAGCAGCCCTCATATACTGTTGACGGGATCATTTGCGGAGATGAAATAAAGCTTCTGGTTTTGGAAGATATACAGGATCCGGGGAATCTCGGGACTATGGTTAGAACGGCGGAAGCCGCGGGAATGAACGGAATCATAATGAGCCGCGGGACCGTGGATATATTCAGCCCGAAGGTAATACGATCAACAATGGGTGCAGTTCTTCGCGTACCGTTCGTGTATACCGGGGATCTGAATGATGTACTGGACGGCCTTAGAGCAAAGGGGATCAGTGTTTATGCCGCATACCTCCGCAATGGTACTGATTTCAAAAAGGTAAAATATTCAAACAGAGCGGCAGTGCTCATAGGTAACGAGGGAAACGGTCTGTCAGATGCTGTTTTGGAGCACTGCGACATGAATGTTTTCATCCCGATGGCAGGCGAGGTGGAATCCCTCAATGCGGCTGTTGCGGCGGCACTGCTGATGTATGCACTTTGAATGGTTAAATACTTTGAGGCTTTCCCAAGATTCGGGAAAGCCTCTTTTTTAATCGCCTGAAGGTTATATATATCGGTTTCTATCCTGAAGATTATGCAGGATCCGTCGAACTTCCATCGTTTTCCTACTGGGAGCAGTAGGGATAACCACATAATAAATGGTGTATTCTACACTATTCATTTATTTGTTTCCTCAGTTTCCTGAAAACATCCTTGTGTGTCATTCTTTCGGTATTTGATGCTGTATATTCATCGGCCTCATCGAGGGCCTGTTCGGCGTTTTTGCACATCCTTGAGTATGTTTCGATACTCATTACGACCATTGCGCCATATCCGTTTTTGGTCAGGAAAACCGGATTACCGTCATTAACTGCATTTTCAATATCTGAAAACTTATTCCTTAAATCTGAAATCGGTCTGATCGACAGCATGATTACCCCTCCTTGTCATAATACTATCATGATTTTATCATAATTATGATAATT
>JAFZKM010000167.1 GCA_017553665.1 Lachnospiraceae bacterium | reverse complement strand
GTCGAACCTGTTTCTTTCAAAAACAGTTCGCAGAGATAATCTCTTGAGAGGCCTGCTTCCGAAGCAAGCTTTTCAAGGGTTATCCGCTCATGCAGGTGCACATGGATATAATGCAGGGCCTGTCTGATCGCCGGGGATACGGACAGTTTGTTCTTCGCGGAATTGACTGCTTTTACGAGCTCAAAGGCCTTTGCCCTGAGATAATCAATGCAGGCGTCGGGCTCTTTCATCGCGTCGATATCGCGGATATATGAATCGCTGAGATTATAAGCATCGGTCTCATCAAGGCCGCCCAGGATCGCGTAATGGATCGCGGTGGCGATGACGGTCACGCACCAGTACTTGGTCTGCATCAGCTCATTGTCCGAAAGATAGCCTGCGGAAATGGTCTGGGAGAGCGTAGCGTCGGCGATCTCCTTTATCTCGTCGGGATCGCCGCGTCTGATCGCGCTGCAGAGGCGCAGCTCGACCTCAAAGGGAAGATGCGTGATCCCGTATTCGCGTTCCTCGTAAAGAGTCTTTTCGCTACTCTCGCGCAGGGGAAGGGCGGAGATTTTATACTTTCTTTTTTTGTTCATTCCGTTACCTCGTCATATTCGGCCGAAGATCTTTAATCCATTACAATACATTATCCGACAAATCTGATATAAATACAAGAAATTTGATATATTCCCGCGGCGTCAAGAGAGATAATCTTATCGGAAGGCTTAGAAGGGGCCTTTGCTGCTTTATGGTTATGGGACAACCGGATCGGCCCGGGGCCGATCCCAATCAGGAGGGTAGCATGAGAAGATCAGTATTGAGGATTACAGCGGTCGTTCTTTGCATTATGCTCGTTTTCGGAGTATTCGGAGTGCGGGAGAGCGTCGCGGGAGCGGCTTCGGCGGAAGACGCGGTTTATGATCTGGCGAACGGTTATTACCGGATCAAAGCGGTCAAAAACGGAAAGTATCTGCTCGGCAACAGAGCAGGATACGAGGCGCAGGCAAATACGGCGGACAAGGCCATGGTCTTTTATTTCAAGCCTGCGGATCTGGGAATCTACATTCTTTACGACTGCGACAGCAAGTATCTTACGGTGAACGCGTTCAACGCGATCGTTCGTACCGACGGTTTCGGCGACAACATCAAATGGAAGATCGAAGCGAGACAGAACGGTACATTCACTTTCTATAATACCGTCAAAAAGAAATATGTCTGCATTTCGGGCACATCCCTGAAGTGGAAGAGCGACTGGGATTCAAGCTGTCTCTTTACATTTGAGGCGGCTGAGGGAAACAATCCTTTCCCCGAGGCGGACGTATGCATGTCATTTAAGGATTCCGCGGGCAATGAACTGCAGACAGCAGGCGTTATGTCGGCACCTGCGGTCGGAGAGCGCATAATCGGCTACGCGGACACGCATGTGCATCTGAATCATAACCTCGGATCGGGCAAGGTGGTATTCGCGGGCAGCAGTTACAGCCCGCTCGGTATCCGCGATGCGCTGAAGGCCTGCACGGGAACACACGGGATCAACGGATGCTTTGACCTCTGGGGCAAGATAGTGGACGGCTGCGATTCCCATAATACGAGCGGATATCCGGATCTGACATATTGGCCCAACGCTCATTCGGACAACCATATCCAGACTTACTATAAATGGCTGGAGCGCGCGTATCTTTCGGGACAGCGCCTGCTCGTTCAGCAGTGCGTGAACAACGGAACGCTCGGCGCTATCACGAATGCTCTTCCCCCTTACGCAAATGCCGAACTCAATGACATGAAGATCGCGAGAGAGCAGATCGCCGATATTAAGCAGATGGAGAAATACATAGACGCTCAGTGCGGCGGACCGGGCGAAGGCTGGTTCAGGATCGTGACCTCCGCGGCCGAGGCCCGTCAGGTGATCAGCGAGGGCAAGATGGCGGTATTCCTTTCGCTGGAAATGGACACCGTATTCGACTGCGATAAGGACTGGATAGGCATGTACGAGGCAGGAGAGATATCCGAGTCCGAAATGAATTCGAAACTCGCCGCTGTCGAGGCTCAGATCGATGAGTTCTATACGCTCGGCATCAGAAGCGTGTTCCCGGTTCATGCGCTGAATAACGGATTTGCGGGATGCCAGCTCTATAAGGGCGAGGTGTTCAGTATCATGAACTACCTGAACAGGCAGGACTTCTACCAGCCTGAGGAAGCAGCAAATCCCAGGGTATTCTATAAACAGCCCAAGGCAAACCTCGACGCGTCGCTTCAGGGGCATCAGAACTCGATCGGGCTTACGAAGACCGGCGAATGGCTGATCCGGAAGCTTATCGATAAGAAATTCGTTATCGAAGTCGATCATATGTCGGACAAGGCGCTGAACGCCGTGATCGACATTCTCTGGGAAGAGAAGTATCCCGGTATCATTGCCTCACATACAAGGCTTCTCGATCTGTTCGAGGCGGATCCCGAAAGATGCTGGGAACAGATGGATATTCCGAGAATGATCAAGATCATGCAGCTGGGCGGTATCATTTCCCCGATGCTCTGGGAGACCATGGAAAAGCATCAGCAGTGTGTTGCGGACTATCTCGCGAAAATGATAGAGGTCAGCGCGGAGGGCACGGCGACGGTAGCATATCCGGACATGGGCGCGGCGTATCAGAAATACAACAACGGAGAGCCTTACGGAATACCCACGACGTGGTATAACCAGAACGGCGACGAGAGCGATGACATAATCCTCGGAGTACCGTTCGGAACAGATGTTAACGGAGCGTGCTTCCTTCCGTATTTCGATGAGTGCAATGATGATTTCACCAAAGTGGATTATGATCATTTTGACGCGCTCTATCCCGGACTCTACGCGCCCGGTGTGGCTGAGGTCAAGATCGACCGTCAGACTACGGGAAACAGGACCTTTGATATAAACAACGAGGGTGTGGCACATTACGGACTCATTCCCGACATGATCGAGCGCCTTTCGACGACCGAGGGCATCATCGATGTCGACGCGCTGTTCAGCTCGGCGGAGGCTTATATCAGGATGTTCGAGAGAATGGAGAACTACAGCGACACGTATCCTGCCCGCGACGAGGCTTACTGGCCTACGGCGGACACCGAATACTGGCACGACAATAAATAATTCCCAACCTTAAAAGAAAAGTATGCGGCTCTTAAGCAATTCTTAAGCAGTCGCATACTTTTTTCTTAAGCCGCAAAGTGATACACTTAAGAAGTAATACAGATCTGTAAAACAGTAACAATCATTTTTCAATATCGGGGAGAAACAAAAGCATGCACAACATTCTGCTCTGCGATGACGAGAAGGATATCGTCAACGCACTGAAACTGTATCTGGCGGACCCGGAATACCGCTTTTTTGAGGCCTATGACGGCAAGGAGGCGGTCGATATCGTGGCGAGGGAGCATATTGACCTCGTGCTGATGGATATCATGATGCCCGGGATGGACGGAATAAAGGCGATGTCGCTGATACGCGAGACCACCAACATCCCGGTCATTCTGCTGACCGCGAAGAGTGAGGACACTGATATTATACTCGGACTGACTGTGGGAGCGGACGATTATATTACCAAGCCCTTTAATCCGATGGAGGTCAGCGCGAGGGTGCGTTCGCAGCTGAGACGTTATCTGTTCCTCGGCGCAGGACAGAAGAGGAATGACAGCGGTGTACTGACTATCGGCGGGATCGAACTGGATGACAGGGCGAAAAGCGTCAGTGTCGACGGCAGCGAGATCAGTCTTACGCCGAAGGAGTACGATATACTGAAGCTGTTCATGTCGGAGCCGGGCAGGGTGTTTTCCCCCAAGGATATCTATTCGATGGTGTGGAAGGAGCAGCCGCTCGGCAATGAGAATACCGTTGCGGTGCATATCCGCCACCTCAGGGAAAAGATAGAGATAAATCCTGCGGAACCGCGCTATATCAAGGTGGTATTCGGGCAGGGCTATTGTATGCAAAAGGAGAAATAGCATGAAGTACTTTTTCAGGACAACAGGCGGAAAGATCACTCTTTTCCTGACCGCGCTGTTATCCGTATGCGTAGTATTGGGGTGTCTGGCCGGAGCCATTCTTTTCTGGGATTACGGCTTTTATGAGAAGAGCGAGAACGCGCAGTTCAGCGACAGGATCATGTACAATGCCGTCAGCGACTGGCTGAACATGTACAACTACGGACGTTACGAAGAGGAAGAGGTCGACGGAGTACGCATTTACAAGAGCGAAGGGAACCTGGTCCTTAATGTGACCGACTCCGACGGCAATCTTATCGCAAGAACTCCGGAAGCGGAGACCGAAGACCTGAACTTCCGTTATGTGATCGAGCTCAGGGATATCAACGGCTCGGAGGACCGCCCGATATGGGATGTCGCGATGATCACCGGGGATACATCGTTCAGGATCTATTCGGTATATTATGTCAATCTGGGCAGCAACGCCTCAAAGGAACAGATTCTCAACGTCAGCTTCCTGAAGGGCTTCCCCAAGACAGACCGCTATATGTTCATGCACAAGGTCATCAGTCTCGGATACAGGCTCAGATACGCGGTCTACGGGATCGGCGTATTCTTCGGACTTCTCGCGCTTGTGGCGTTCATCATGCTGATGTGCGTATCGGGAAGGCAGCCCGGTGACGAGAAGGTACACCGCGGACTTCTGGGCGGCATGCCCTTTGACGTGATGACGGCCGGAGTGGTCTTCATCATCGTGATCTATCTGGCGATGGTGGACGCGTTCTTCCTGAACGGAGTGGAAGAAACGATCGTCGTGATAGTTCTGTTTCCCTTAATGCTCGCTCTGTTCATGGGTTATTGCATGAGCTTCGCGACGCGTCTTAAGGAACACAGCATTGTCAGGAAATCGGCGATCATGTTTATACTGAGAGCCGTCTGGAAGGGAATAAAGGGTATACCTACAGCCTGGCGCGCGCTGATATTCCTGACAGTTGATTTCTTCGTGAACCTTGGACTGCTGGCTGTCGCGACAGAGGAACCTGCCGCCGCGGTATTTTTCCTGGCCGTAAAGAGCCTGTTTGTTCTGGGACTCGCGATCTATTTCGCCGCAAGAGGCAAGGTGCTGGAAAAAGGCGCGGAGGCCATTTCGCGCGGTAATCTTGAGTATCAGGTCGACACCTCGGGCATGATGTCCGGGATGCGCAGGACCGGCGAATACCTGAACACGATCGCTAAGGGCATGAGCATCGCGGTGGAGCAGCGTACAAAGAGCGAGAGGATGAAGACCGAGCTGATCACGAACGTATCGCATGATATCAAGACTCCTCTGACTTCGATCATAAATTACGCGGGACTGATCGCGAAGGAGCATTGCGACAATGAAAAACATGCGGAATACTGCGAAGTCCTTACACGCCAGTCGGAAAAACTGAAGCGTCTGATCGAGAACCTGGTGGAGGCGTCGAAGGCCGCCACAGGCAATCTCGAAGTACATCTGGCGCCCTGTGACGCAGGCGTTTTCCTGACGCAGGCCTCCGGCGAGTATGATGACAAGCTCGCGGAAGCGAACCTGACGCTCGTGGTAAAACAGCCCGAAGAGAACCTCAGGATTATGGCCGACGGCCGTCACATGTGGCGTGTTTTCGACAACCTGATGAACAATATCTGCAAGTATTCGGTACCCGGCACGCGCGTTTATCTTACGCTCGAACGGGATCACAATATGGCGCAGTTCCTGTTTAAGAATACCTCGAAGGAGATACTCGATATTTCCGAGGAGGAGCTGATGGAGCGCTTTGTGCGCGGCGATTCCTCACGCAATACAGAGGGCAACGGACTCGGGCTTTCGATAGCGAAGAGCCTTGCGCAGCTGCAGAAGGGGTGGCTCAGGATCGAGACCGACGGCGATCTGTTCAAGGCGATCCTGCGATTCCCGCTCGTTGAAGATACCCCGGCAGAGCTTTTATCAGCTCCCGGACAGGAACCTGCGGAGGAGCCGGCGGAGATCACGGACAGGTACAGCGCCGTCCGACAGTAAAATATAAACAATCCTTCAAAAGAATCTTGATAGAAATACCCTCCTTCTTGTAAAATCAGAATGTGGATTAAGCTTGAAGGAGGGTTTTTCTATGCCGCCCGGAGGAAGAATGGGAGGCCCCATCATGAGGGGCTTCGCAACGGAAGAAGAGAAGGCTGCAGCGCCCAAAGTCACGAAGGAGCTGTTAAAAAGGGTATTTTCATATCTTGCGCCTTACTGGAAGCAGCTGCTGCTTGTACTGCTCGCGATCGCGCTGTCATCCGTACTGAACCTGATGCCCGCGATCCTGACAGGTAAGATCATCGATGAAGGTCTGATCGGCAAGGATCTGAGGCTGCTGATCATCTACATTGCGGCACTGCTGCTCACGAACCTTGGCGCGAACCTGATCGGCGTGCTCGAGAGCTATATAAATACATGGATTGCCCAGCATATCACATTTGACATGAGGAACCAGATGTACGGACATCTGCAGAGCATGTCACAGAGGTTCTTTACCTCGAACAATCAGGGCGATATCATCACCCGCATGACGAGCGACATCGACGGCGTGGAGAGTGTGGTCACGAATACGTTCAAGAGCATCCTTTCGAACGCGATCACGCTGGTATTCGCGATCATCGCGATGTTCCAGAAGAACTGGATCCTGGCGCTTCTGGGGATCGCCGTGATCCCTCTGTTCGTGATCCCTACGCGCAAGGCGGGAAAGACCAGATGGACTCTTACACGCGAGGCGCAGGAATGCAATGATGAGATCAACGGTATCCTGAATGAGAAGCTCTCGGTCAGCGGTCAGCTGCTCGTAAAGCTCTTCTGCAAGGAAAAGCCCGAGATGGAGCATTACCGGACCGCCAATGAAAAGATGGTGAAGCTCAACATCAAGGAACGCATGGCAGGCCGCTGGTTCTTCGTCGTGCTGAATACGGTTACGAATATCGGCCCCATGCTGCTGTATCTGGTTGGCGGGATCCTGATCATGAAATACGAAAGCAGCCTGAC
>JAFZKM010000166.1 GCA_017553665.1 Lachnospiraceae bacterium | reverse complement strand
CTTGAAGATACTGCGTCCCGACACTATGACATTGACTCCTGCGCGGACGAGTGAAGCGAGGTTCTCCTTTGTGACTCCGCCGTCGACCTCTATGTCAAAATCATAACCGCCCTGCTTTTTCAGCTCGAGCAGCTCAGCCAGCTTCTCATAAGTGCTCTCAAGCAGCTTCTGTCCTCCGAAGCCGGGCTCCACCGACATCACGAGCACCATATCGACCATACCGAGATACGGCGCCAAAACTCCTATGGGCGTATGGGGATTCAGCGTCAGTCCGCACTTTAATCCTTTTCTTTTGATATGCAGCAGCGTTTCGGCCACTCCGACATCATGACATGCCTCCACATGTACGGTGATCGAATCCGCGCCGCACTCGGCAAATTCATCTATATAGCGGTCGGGATCCATGATCATCAGATGGCAGTCAAGGAACAGATCCGTTCCCTTCCTGACGCTTTTGAGCACCGGAAGCCCGAAGGAAATGCTCGGCACATAAATGCCGTCCATCACATCGTAATGAACGTACTGCGCGCCCGCTTTCCCGATCGCGTCGATCTGCTCTCCAAGCCGCATGAAATCGGCCGCAAGTATGGAAGGCGCCAATTTGTATTCCATATCGATAGCCCGCCTCTCGTCAGTATTTTCGCTTTTCCTGCTTTTCCAGCTCGTTAAACATCATGCAGTAATTCTCATAACGGATCCTGCTGATCTCACCTGCCTCAAGTGCCTCTTTAACGGCACATCCCGGCTCCTTTATATGCCTGCAGGTATCGAATCTGCAGCTGTCCCTGTAGGCGTTGAACTCGACAAAATAGTCTCTGAGCTCATCCTTCGCGATATCGGTCACATACAGCGAAGTAAAACCCGGAGTATCGCAGAGATATGTTCCCTCGGCAATACGTATGAGTTCGGTATGTCTTGTGGTCTGCTTTCCTCTGTCGATCTTCTTCGAGAGCTCGCCCGTGACCATATTGGCCTCGGGAGCAAGAAGGTTCATCAGTGAGGATTTGCCGACTCCCGAAGGTCCCGCGAGTACTGTCGTTTTGCCCTTCAAAACATTCCTGATGGCGTCGATCCCGACCTTATCGCGCACGCTGATGAACAGCAGCTCATGTCCGCAGAGCTCATAAGCGTTCTTTAAACGTTCTATATCCGAATCGCCTACGATATCGGTCTTGTTAAAGCATACAACTGTGTGTATTCCCTGCTTCTGCATCATTACGAGGAATCTGTCGAGCAGGTTGAAGTTCGGATCGGGCTTCGCGGCCGCAAAGACCACAAGCGCCTGATCGACATTGGCAGCCGCGGGGCGTATCAGCGCGTTGCTGCGCTCAAGGATGTCGGCGATATTGCCCTCTTTTTTCTCCTCCGAAGTGATCTCTATCACGACATTGTCTCCGACGAGCGGCGTGATCTTCTCATTACGGAAAACGCCTTTGGCCCTGCATGTATACAGGCCTTCGGCGCCGGTATCGACATAATAGAATCCCGCAATTCCCTTGATAATCTTTCCCTGCATCAAACCCTCTTGATCAAATATCCATAACTAACAATAAAGGGCTACCTGCCGAAATCATAGTAGAATAGCCCTTTAAGTCTCAATTTCGCCGTGCTCAGCCAACAGGGCCTCCGCCCTCGCCGGAATCACCCGTATCACCTGAATCTCCGGAGTCACCTTCGTCTCCCGAGTCGTCGCCGCCCGAAGACTTGGAACCCTTACTCACGGAGAATTTAACCGTGGTGCCCTCCTCGACAAGCGTATTCGCGGGAATATCCTGCGCGCATACGATGCCCGATGCGTAATCGTCGGAATATACCTTTGACGCCTTACCGGGAACCAGACCTGCATTTGTCAGTATATCCTGAGCCTGGGCCTTTGTATATCCGACAATGTTGGGAACCGCGATCGTCTTTGTCTCCGAGCCCTGGCTGATATATACGATAACCTCGGTCTCCTTCGCCACCATGCTGAGCGCCTCGGGCTCGGTCCTGATAACCTTGCCCTCCTCGATGGTATCGGAGTACTCATAAAGCGGAACAACGGTGAAATCATAAGCTTCGAGCAGAGCCTTCGCCGAACCGTATTCCCTGTTCGTAACGTCAGTGAGCTGTACAAGCTCCTTACCGGCGCTGATCGTGAGCTTCACCGTGCCGGTCTTCTTGTCAACCTGTATATCAACCGGAGGATACTGCGCGCATACCGTGCCCTGCGGGTACTCGTCGCTGAAGTCCTCCTCAGTCCATGTAATGTTCAGATCCTCGCTGTACTTCTTAAGGAGCGATGTGGCATCCTCAACCGTAAGTCCGCATACCTGAGGCATCCTGAAGGTCTCGGCCTCGGGATCCACGGGAGCGGGTGTGGGGCTGGGCGTGGGAGTCGAAGTAGGTGTTATCTTTGACGCCGTATTCGTGGGTGCCATAGTGCTCGTGACAGTCGGATCGTCGGGATTGCCTGAATTCTTCCCGTTGAAGAAGAACTGCCAGAGCAGATAAAAGATAACGCAAATGAGCGCAACCGCGAATATTACGCTGACAACGGTCAGAACCTTCTCGAGCGTGGAATCCATGGAGTCAAGCTCCTCGGCCTCTTTCTTCACGTGACGGCTCTGTCTCTGGTCGGGTGACGATACGCTGCCGGTGCTGTTATCAAAATGAACAACGGGAGACTTTGCAGCGGATTTAACCGCATGCAGTTCCTCTTCGGTTCGGATCCTCGTGGGAGAATTCGAAACGATGGCGTTGCTCGCGATATTGACATAATCCCCGTCGGGGTTGATGATCGATCTCTTCAGGTCGCGGATAAGTTCCGACGCGTTCTGATAACGACGCTCGGGCTTTTTCTGCATACATTTCTGCACGATCCTGTCGACACTGGTCGGAACTTCAGGGTTCAGCTGCTGTACAGGCGTAGCTTCGCTCTGGATATGGAGCAGCGCAACCGATACGGAATTATCTCCCGCGAAGGGAACCTGTCCGGTAAGCATCTCATAGAGGGTGATACCGAGTGAATAGATATCGCTTCGCTCATCGGAGTATCCGCCTCTGGCCTGCTCGGGCGAAAGATAATGCACCGAACCGAGAGCATTCTGGGAAATGGTGTTCGATGTCGCCGCCTTCGCGATACCGAAATCGGCTACCTTAACCTTTCCTTCCCTGGAAATAATGATGTTCTGCGGCTTAATGTCCCTGTGAACGATATGATGGGCGTGAGCGGCTTCCATGGCCTGCGCGATCTGGATCGCGATGCCTACGGTCTCCTTGACGTCGAGCTTGCCCTTTCTTTCGATGAACTTCTTTAAGGTAATGCCCTCAACGAGCTCCATTACGATGTAATGAAGTCCGTCGTCATCGCCTACATCGTATACGCTTACGATATTGGGATGTGAAAGTCCCGCTACCGACTGCGCTTCAGCCCTGAATTTCTGTACAAAGTTCTGGTCCGAAGAGAACTCGGACTTAAGAATCTTGATGGCAACGTATCTGTTCAGCCTGTGACATTTAGCCTTATATACATCTGCCATTCCGCCGGATCCGACTTTGTCAATGATCTCATATCTGTCACTGATAAACATTCCGGTTTTTATCATCTGTATTGCCTCCAAAAATCAAAGAAAAATTACGCCGACCGCGAAATCACTGCTCTTCCCCGGTCTGCTCAGGTTCGGGCTCCGGCCTGTACTCGGCCAGAACTACCGATATATTGTCCTTACCTCCGTTGTCATTGGCCCGCTGGATAAGGCAGAT
>JAFZKM010000165.1 GCA_017553665.1 Lachnospiraceae bacterium | reverse complement strand
TGCCCATGGTCTCAAAATCCATCTGTATGGTGGTGAGCTGCGGACGGAACTGACGGCTTAAGTCAACTCCGTCAAAGCCCGTGAACGCGATGTCCTCGGGAACTCTCATCCCTCTGTCGAGCGCAACGCCCATCGCGCCGACCGCGATCTCGTCGTTGATGCAGCAGACGGCTGTGGGAAGTTCCTTCTGCTTCAGCAGCTCTCGCATCGCTTCGGCTCCGTCGAGGGAGTTGTATGATGAGAATACCTGCCATTCGGGACGGAATTCCAGTCCGTACCGCTTACCGAACTTCTTCAGGCTTTCCTGAAGACGGAAGGACGGATGCACCGACCTGAAGCCGCCGATGATACCCATGCTCTTATGTCCCTTTTCCGCAAGATGGCGCACCAGTTCCTCCGCGCCCTTGTCTATATTTACATAGACTCCGGAGCAGGACAGGGTTCCGGCTCTTTCATTGCCGAGGATGCAGGGGATCTTCCTGTTCAGGTCCTTAATGGTCCGGACATAGTTGTTCCTCTCTTCCCAATCGGCGAAGTCAAGGCTTCCTCCGATGATCACGACCGCGTCCACCCGAAGCTCTTCGAGCAGATTCAGGTTCCTGATCTCGTCTTCCGGCGTACTTTTGCCGTTGAATACGATGGTCACATAGCCCCTCTCGGTCATCTCTCGCTCGAATACGGAATACACGAGCGGGAAATATTCCTGATAAACATGGGGGATAAGGAAGCCCACCGTATTGCTCTCACCCTTCTGAAGGTTCCGGGCAACGGCGTTCGGCCTGTAATTGTATTTCTCCACCAGCTCGCTGATCCTGGCCCTGTTGTCCTCAGATACGTATCCTTTGCCCGAGATGGCGCGGGATACCTGTGAAGCAGATACCCCGGCCTCCTTGGCAATATCATAGATCGTTATTTTCTTCTCGTTGTCCATGATGTGTTATGAACGGGTATTATTCCGTAGGCTCGTCAACCTTGTACTCCGCCATTTCGGCATTGTAGTCGTGGTTGGCGATATCATTGATCGCCTCCTGGATCGAGGACTGATAGGTCTCGAGCGCAGTCTGAGGAGTCATGCTGCCGTTAGCCACATCGCCGATCATCTTGTTAACAGCGCCGTTCAGATCGCCGAAGCCCTGTACGCCGTTGATAACTGCAAGCTTGTTGTTGTAGATGTAGGAAACGAGCTCAGCGGTCTTCGCGTCATCGCACCAGTTCTCGAGCTTGTCTTCCATAAGGTCATCCCACTCATCGGTAGAATCAGCCAGATCGGTGATCAGATCGTAAATGAGAGCAACCTCTTCGGGCTTGTCAATGCCGTTAAGCATGAAGCGCGCGCCGTTCTCCTTGCCGTAGCAGGACCAGTCTGTTGCCGAAGGTCCCTTGGGGAAAGGTACCCAGCCCCAGTCGTCTGTCATTCCGCCGTCTTCCTTGTTCAGGTAAGCGTAGGAGATCCAGAACTCTTCAAGGCACATCATGTACTTGCCGTCACGGAAATCCTTGATGAAGGAATCCCAGCCTTCGCATGACCAGTCAATGGCGTCACGGAACTTAACGTTCTGGGTGAAGTTCTGAAGGCCTGTAAGAGCCTCAACAACCTTGGGATCGCTGAGATCGATGTCGATGCCTGCATCGGTCTTGGAAGCTACATAAGCGCCGTCTGAATAGAGATAGCACCATGCAAGGTTTTCTCTTGCGTTGAAACCGTAAAGATCGATCTCGCCGTCGCCGTCCAGATCCTGGTTAGCCGAGCCGGCGATCTCCTGGAATTTCTCCCAGGTCCACTGTCCCTTGTCAACAAGATCGTAAAGATCCGGTAATCCGTACTGGTCGAATAAGGTCTTGTTCCAGAAGATACCGTAACGGATCTCGGGATCCTTTAAGAGCATAGCGTAGTTGTGGCCCTTGTACTTACCTGCCTCAACAACGTCCGAACGCCACTTGTAATCCGAAAGATCGAATACGTTAAGAGTATCGATGGGATAAGCGATCCCGCCTTCAATGAGTGAAGGAAGGAGCTTCTGGGTTACGACATAACCGATATCGCAGATGGGATCGCCTGCGAGAACGCTTGTAACATAGTCGGCAACATAGTCTCCGCCGAGATTGAGGAACTCGATCTTGCAGTTGTACTCTGACTCAACAAACGCGATCCTGTCGGCAAGAGCTGCCTCGAGAGCGCCCGCGTTGGGGTCGGGAGTCATGTCATAATAAGAACCGATCCTTACTACTCTTCCGCCGAAATCGTACGCGGGCTCGGGATCGGGCTCGGGTGTCGAAGGTACATCGGTGGGAGCGGGAGTCGTGGTGTCCTGCTTCTTGTCATCCTGCTTGTTGTCAACAGGAGCCTGTGTTGTTGTTCCCCCATTGTTGCCTGCGTCTGTCGAAGGGGTTTCCTTCTTACAGCCGACTGCCGTGAGGATCATCATGATACTCAGAAGTACGGCAAGCAACCTTCTTGCTACAGTGTTTTTCATAAAAACCTCCTTTTCTGCTTTTGCAGTGTGAAAAATGTTATTTAATAAAGCAATCGGGAATACGGCTTCCCTCTTGCAATTATCCGACGATACCGGAGCGCTCGATGCCCTCCACGAAATATCTCTGGCAGACAAGGTACAGTATGACGAGCGGTACCATAGCCAGGATCGTGCCCGTATTGTTCATCATCGAGATGAAGCCCGGGCTGATGAAATTCATGCTTCCTCCGTAGTTCGAATACTCACTGTAGACCGAAGCCGAAAGTGAATCGAGCGCTACGGGGATTACCTTTGTGCCCTTCAAATACAGCGAGGTGTAGAACGAGTCCATCCACTGCCATACGAATCCGAAGAGGAAGATCGTGACCATCATGGGAACCGCGCTCGGAACGATGATCTTGATAAAGGTCTTCAGCTTCGTGCAGCCGTCCATGAATGCCGCCTCTTCGAGCTCTCTGGGCATTCCCTTGAAGAACTGGCGCAGCATGTAGATGAACAGGCCGTTCTTAAAGCCCGTGCAGGTAGCCGCCTGTATCAGGAAGGGCCAGTAGCTGTCGAGCAGGCTTACGGGCGCGCCCTTTACAGCCTTGAAAATGCCGAAGATGTCGAAGAATCTGAAGTGCATGAACAGCGGCAGCATGATTATCTGAGGCGGCACGATCAGCATGAGGATCACGCACGCGAACAGGATCTTCTTGAACGGAAATCTGAACCTCGCGAAGCCGTACGCCACCAGCATGCAGCTGCAGAGCTGCAGGAACGCCACGCCGCCCGAAAGGGCGAATGTGCGGAGCAGGGATCTCCAGTAGTCCATGCCCTTCAATGCCAGTTTGTAATTGCCCAGCGTAAAGTGTTTCGGAATGTACTTGACCGCCGAATCGAACAGGTCCTTCTCGCTCATGAAGGAGACGGAAAGCTTTACAAACAGAGGCTGCAGGATCGTAAAGCATATCCCTATGATTATGACGCCGCGCACGATGCTCCAAAGGCCTCTTCCGACCTTTGCCGCCGTTATTCTGCGCGGTCTTTTGGCAACTGCTCTCATAATGCTTCCTTTCCGGTCCTATCGCTCATCATTGTAGAAAACGTGTCTCGAGATAATGCCTCCGACGATCAGCAGGATTATGCCGATGCAGACGAAGTAGATCCATGCCATTGCCGATCCGAGTCCGTATTTTACCTCGCCGAAGATCGTGTTCTTGATGTCCTTCATGATCTCGTTGGTCTCGCTCGTGAAGGAATCGATTATGGTATAAATGCTGTTCACGAGGATCAGGGGACTGATCATCGGGAAGGTTATCTTCCAGAAGCTCTCCCATGCCGTAGCGCCTTCCATCGAGGAAGCCTCGTAGAGGGAAGGGCTGATCGACTGGAGTCCCGCCAGGAAGATGAGTATCTGTACGCCCGAGGCGATGATTATGCTGTAAATGCCGTTTACCGCGTTCGCGAGGAAATTGATCGCCGAAGCGGGAAGGTCGGTATATTCAAGCAGCAGCCCCGATACGTTCATGATCGTGCTGAAATCCGTTCCGGTCATCTCTGCCGGGCTCAGTGTGGTCACGAGCAGATCCGAAGACTCCATTCCGAGTACCACGCCCGAAGTCAGGATAACGGGCAGGAACAGTATGCTTCTCGCGACCGCGCGGCCGTGGAACTTCTGGTTCAGAAGGTTCGCCATGAAAAAGCTGAATATTATGACGAGCGGAACCTTTGTCAGCATGTTCACGATGGCCTGAAGCAGCATCCTGTTGAAATCGGGATCGATCGTGAGCGCCCTGATGTAATGCTCAAAGCCGTTCTTTGCCGCGGGAGTGAGCACATATCCGGTGCTCTCCACGGTCATATTGCTGAAGCTGTAGGTGACCGATTTAACGATCATCGGGAGGAAAAGCCCAAAGAATCCGATCAGGAAAGGCAGCGCGAAGCCCAATCCCGCCAGCGCCTCGCGTCCCAAGAGCGTGAGGCGGAGCTTTCCGTGAACTCTTTTAAAATAGCCTTTTTTCTTCATCTTCCAGTCACCACCGCAAAGCTTCCGGCATCAACAGCCTGCCCGTCGACAACGGCGTCGGCCTTTGAGTAATTGACCAGAATCTGCGTTCCTTTCTCATAGGTTACGCGCACTACCTTATCGGAGATGATCTCGTGCTTCGCTATCGTCTGCCCGCGAAGGCTTCCGAGGACCTCATCGGCCCGTTTGTAATCGGATACCGCTTTGTCAAGCCAGCCTTCGTAATTTACCGAATAGAGACTGTCAAAATCGGTCTCCTTCAATATCGAGTTATCCTCGTAGATCCATTTGAAATACAGTCCCGCGCCGGATTCGACGCTCTTTAACAGCGTGGTGTTGTAATCGTCTGTCATGTTGAGGCAGTCGCCCGCGTAATCGACATAGCCGTGGAGCACCATCTCGTAGAACGGTACCGCGGTATCAACGATGCGGCTGCGGTTCGAATCGAGAGGAGCGTTGATGACATCCGTCGCGAGAGGGATCATGTACGCGTTCGCGTTGTCGATCATGATCCTGCCGCCGAACGCCTCGTTAAGGCTCTTTACGGCCGCGGCGTTATACTCCTTCGCGTCCTGCCTGTCGGTGTAATTCTCGCTCTGCTGGTCCGTATAGAGCATCCAGCTTATCGTTCCGACATCGAAGCCGATATCTGCGGTCTTCGAGTATTTCTTCTTCAGCTGCTCGGTGACCTTCATCGCGAGGGACGGCCTGATCAGGCATATCTTATCGTTTGAATCCACCATGCCGTTCGAGAGGTAATATGTGGCTTCCTTTACGGACGAGCGGTCAAAGTACTTGGGCGCGCTGCCCAGCAGCGTATAGCCGTCGCCCATCACATCGTAGTAGACTCTCTGATATTCCGCGGTAAAGAACGTATCCGCGGACTTCGCGGTCATGTCCTTTATGAACTCTTCCTGCGTCGTTCCGCCCTTTTTGAGCTTCGAAACAGGCTTGATCTTTGTATAGGCGGTTCCGTGCAGGCCGTCATTTGCCCAGCCGGAATATATGACATTGATGTTCGAAACGCCGCCAGAGATAAGCCTGTCGGTGATCGCCTCCGCCTGCGCGTAGGTCGTGACGGGAGTTACCGATCGGTATTTGATGCCGAGGAAGGTCGCGCTCCTGTCGATCGCGCCGATGTACTCCGCGTAGAACGGAATGCCCGTGCCGGTGAGGCGGTCCTTAAGCTGTCCGTTCGCGATCAGGTAGTCGCGGTAGCCTTCAGCCATTCCCGAATATCCCGCTTTGTCTCCCGAAAGGAAGCCGTAGCGCAATTTGTAGATACCGTTGAACTTTGCCTCGGAATACATCTGGAAGCTGTTCGAGCCGACCATGCTGCCGAGGGTGCTCACGCCGTATTCCAGATACTGGAAGCCCGCGTAGACATTGTTGTAGCTGTTGACGCGGCCCGAAACCGAAGCCGTGATATCCGCGTAGCCGTCGCCGTCCTCAATGATCGCGTACCATGCTTTTTCACCGACCTTCGCTCCGAATACCGGAAGCTTGATCGTTACGCTCTGGTCGATCTGCGACTGTGAGGTCGCGAGCACGTTCATCGTGACGTCCTGTCCGTAAACCTTCGCGGTGTATACGGTCTGGCCCTTTTTATTGTCGAAATTTATCAGCGCGCCGCTGCCGACCGGAACGAAGAGATATCCGCTCTCGCCCTTTCTCGCGGCTCCGAAGTAAGGCAGGATCTCGATGTCCACGAGATAATAGCCTTCTTCGTTGTACTCGACCTGTGTGGGATCGACCTCGGCGATGAGGTTTTCACCCTCCAGCCTGTAGGTAAGGGGAACATTGAACCAGGGACTGGAATTCGTGCTCTGATAGCCGTTGTCCTCGAGATCGAACTCGTAATCCTCCCAGGTATAGCCCACATCAACAAGGTATCCCGAAAGCTCTTCCTTGATGTAATCCTTTGTCGATGTCTTAAGTACGTAAATGCTGTGGTTCTCGAGGCCGGGATAGCTCTCGAGCTTTTCTTTCTTGTCGGCCTCCTTCATGGTCGCGAGGTCGTATTTCGTATAGTTTCGAAGGAGCTTCTTAGACTTCGAGGAATCGAGCTGCGAAGCGAAGCCCTCAAGTCTCTCGACGCTGATGACCGTAGGCAGAAGGAGCTTTACGACGCCTTCGCCGAGCATGTATGTGATCTTTATGCCGTCGCTTAAATACTCTATTTCGAACTGTCCCTCCGCGACGCAGTCGCTGTAGCTGTCCATGCTCGCTTCCTGAACGTTCTCGTTGAAATAGCGGAGATAGATCTGTGACTTAAGCTGTCTTTTCTGATAAGCCGAAGCAAAATCGTCTGTGTCGGCGTCCACGGGATTGCTGTACCAGATGTCTCCGGTCTTCTTTACACAGACCGCGATGTCCGTCTCCTCTTCGTCCACGTAAAGGATCAGGCTTTCATTCTCAGCCGCTTTGGTCATACCCTTCGGAGCCCCGGTGTCGGCTGCGTTCGAGCCGACCGTTCCCGCGGGACACACGGATATGAGCAGTATGAATATCATGAGCAATGCAGTAAACGATAAGACCCGTTTCTTCATGATATCCCCCTTTCCTTAAAACCTGATCTCCTTGTAGATCGTTGTGAAAAATGTGATCATCTGCTGGATAACGTTAAAGAACAGCAGGCCGATGAACATTATTATCCCCATGCCGATGACCGTGCAGATGC